>NZ_CAKJTO010000096.1:13132-17799 GCF_917627405.1 Protofrankia sp. Cj5 | reverse complement strand
AGCCCGCGCTGCGCGGCCCGACGGTCAGTTTGCCGGTCAGCGGGTGGATACCGAGCTCGGAACCCATACCCGCGCCGATGGATTCGGTCTGGATCATCGGCAGGTTGGTGCGGAAGCTCAGCAGCGTCGGTTCGCGGGTGATCGGGATCGTCCCGTCGCGGACGATGCCGACGTCGAAGCTGGTGCCGCCGACGTCGCAGCAGACCACGTTGCCCGAGCCGAGGATCTCGCCGATGTAGTGCCCGCCGAGCACGCCACCGACCGGCCCGGACACGTAGGACTCATACAGCCGTGGGGTGCTGACCGGCACGGTGCCACCGTGGCCCAGCAGCGTCGAGACCTCCTTGGCGAACCCGCTCTCACGCGCCTCGGTCTCGACCTTGGCGAAGTGCGTGCGGGCCCGCTCGGCGGCGTAGGCCTGGGCGACGACGCTGGCCAGCCGGGTGTACTCCTTGTGCGTGGGCGCCATGGCCGACGACAGCACCACCGGCAGGCCGGGCGCCTCCTCGCCGATGATCTCTCCGGCTCGCACCTCGTGGGCGTTGTTCATGTGCGAGAACAGGAACATCACAGCGATCGACTCGGCGCCGGCCGCGACCAGCTCGCGGGTGGCCTGCCGGACGTGCTCCTCGTTCAGCGGGATCGCCACCTGGCCAAACAGGTCCACGCGTTCCTGCGCGCCCCGGGTACGGGTTCGGGGAATCACCGGGTCGTAGTGATGGTGGGTGACGGTGTGCAGCCTGTCGGAGTAGGGGTAGCCCAACCAGCCGCCCTCTGCCTTCTCCATCAGCAGGTAGTCCTCGAAGCCCTGCGTAAGCAGCAACCCGACGTTGGCGCCCGTCTTGCTCAGCAGGGTGTTGAGCATGATCGTGCCGGCGTAGACGATCACCTCGCTGTGCGGCAGCACGTCGGGCAGCGTCTGGCGGGCCGTCTTCGCCGCGTCGGCGATCGAGCCGATAAAGCTGATCGACTCGTCCTGCTTGTTCGTGAGGTGCTTGCCCACCAGGAAGTCGCCCTCAGCGCTGACGATCACGGCGTCGGTCATCGTGCCGCCGGCATCCAACGCGATCCAGTTGCTCTCGCCAGATTCGTGCTCTTGACGATGCGTGGTCACGGTCTGTCTCCCATCCCACGAGTGGCGCCGGAGTCATCTGAGCGGGCCCCTGCGTGAGGCGAAACACTGTCCCGAGTCCGCGTGAAATGGTTGAACATTCGTGCGGGGCTCGTTGGACGAACCGATGGATCAGGCCGATGTTGCACGCGACGCCTGGATTCCTTGAAGATTCGTGCTCTGTGGGCACGGCGACCGTCGACCGCATATGGTCGCCGCTTTACCATCCGTTGGTGAAGTCTGCGTAACGGGACCGCGTCCCCGTCCTGTCGTGCGCGGCCTGGCGAGAGGACGCAGCCCCATGACGACCGGCCTGATCGTCCCCAGCCAGCTGCCCCTGTGGGTTCCCGGCACGCTCACCGTGCAGAGCCCGGAGGCTGGCTGGGACGGGATCTCGGTCCGCGGCTACAAATACGCCGGATCGGACGTGCCCGTCCCGCCGATGCGGGACTACATGATCGTCGCCTACCGGTGCGGCGCCACCGCGATGCACCGCCGCTTCGACTCACGCTGGTCCCACGAGGACCTCGCCCCCGGAGACGTGTCGCTCCTGACTCGGGCGTCCGAGTCGCACTGGCGCTGGCCCGAACCCATCGAGGTCGTGCACCTGTACCTGACTCAGCAGGCGGTGTCGTCGGTGTGCGGCCAGGTCTTCGACCGCGACATCGGCGACGTCGAACTCCGCGACGTGCTCAAGGCCAACGACCCCGCCATCCACCGGACCGCGATGCTCATCGCCGCCGAGGCCGCCGCCGGTGGCCTCGGCAGCCGCCTGCTGGTGGAATCACTGTCGGCGCAGCTCATCGTGCACCTCATCCGTAGGCACGCCGACGTCACCTTCCGCGGCCTGTCCGCCGACGGAGGGCTGACGCGTCACCAGCTCTGCGCGGTGCGGGACTACATCGCCGCACACATCAGTGAGAGCATTTCGCTGGCAGAGCTGGCGGCCTGCGTGGCGCTGAGCCCCTACCATTTCGCCCGCCAGTTCCGCGTCGCTCATGGGTGCAGCCCGCACGAGTTCCTCCTCCAGCAGCGCATCGAACACGCCCAGCGCCTGCTCAGCCGTTCCCGAATGCCGATTCGCGACATCGCACTGGACTGCGGCTTCTGCGACCAGTCCCATCTCACCCGGGTCTTCAAACGCCACCTCGGCGTCACCCCGCGGCAATACCGACTCGCCGTGTAGACCCGACGCCTCGGCTTCCGACTCACCCAGGAGTCCCGTATGCACGACGATTTCCAGGCGGTGTGGAAACCCACTCCGCGGACCATCGAACAGGCGCGCATCACCCAGTTCACGACCTGGCTCAGCCGCGAGCGCGGGGTCGACGTCGGCGGGGACTACCACCGGTTGTGGGCCTGGTCAGTGGAGAACACGGAGACTTTCTGGGCCGCGGTGTGGGACTACTTCGACGTCGAGCACGCTCAGGCGCCCACACCGGTCCTCACCAACACGCGGATGCCCGGCGCTCAATGGTTTCCCGGCGCGCAGTTGAACTACGTCAACCAGATCCTGCGCCACGCCCGAGCGGACCGGCCGGCGCTGATCGACCACAGCGAGCCAGGCGGGATCGGTGTCCGCGAGTGCAGCTGGGCTGAGCTGCTGCGCCAGGTCGCCGCTGTCGCGGCCACATTGCGCGGGATGGGTGTCCAGCCGGGAGATCGGGTCGTCGGCTACCTACCCCACGTGGCCGAGACTGTGATCGCCTTCCTGGCCACCGCCAGCATCGGTGCGATCTGGTCGGTCTGCGGACAGGACTACGCCGCGGCAGCCGTGGCCGCCCGGCTCGGGCAACTCGATCCCGTCGTACTCGTCACCGCGGACGGCTACCGCTACGGCGGCAAGGATCACGACCGCCGCGCGGAGGTCGACGTGCTCCGCGGCAGCCTGCCCACCTTGCGTCACACGATTGTCATTCCCCGCCTCGGCCTCGCCCACAGCCTTTCGGAGCAGGTCGCGAGCTGGGCGACCGCCAGCGCCGGGAACCACCCTTTGAAGCCGACACCGGTCCCGTTCGACCAGCCGCTATGGGTACTGTTCTCATCCGGCACCACAGGCCGGCCCAAAGGCATCGTCCACGGCCACGGCGGCGTGCTGCTCGAGCACCTGAAATCCGCCGCGCTGCACCTGGATCTCGGTCCCGAAGACACCTACTTCTGGTACACATCGCCCAGCTGGATGATGTGGAACTTCCAGGTTGCCGGGCTGCTCGTCGGGTCCACCATCGTCTGCTACGACGGCAATCCCACCTACCCCGGCCCGGACGCATTGTGGGAATTGGCCGCGCGCCACCGCGTGACGGTGCTGGGTACCAGTCCGGCACACGTGCAGGCCTGCCAGAAGGCCGGCGTCCACCCGGCCGCCGAACACGACCTGACCCGGCTGCGCCTGCTCGGCGCCACCGGATCAACCGTGCCCGCCACCGCCTACCAGTGGGCGCATCAACAGGTCGGATCCGACGTCCAGTTCGCCTCGACGACCGGGGGGACGGATGTCGTGACCGGCTTTGCCGGCGGCGCCCGAACCGTGCCGGTCTGGCCGGCGGAGATATCCGCCCCGTGCCTGGGCGTCGCCCTCGACGCCTGGGACGAGAAGGGCAGGTCCGTCCGTGATGAAGTAGGAGAGCTCGTCGTCACCCGTCCCATGCCCTCTATGCCGCTGTCCTTCTGGGGCGACGCCGACGGGTCGCGGTATCACGGCGCGTACTTCGACGTGTATCCCGGCGTGTGGCGCCACGGCGACTGGATAACCATCACCTCCCGCGGCACTATTATCGTCCACGGCCGCTCCGACTCCACCCTCAACCGCAACGGAGTACGGATGGGCAGCGCCGACATCCACCATGCCGTCGAACAACTCCCCGAAATTATCGAGGCCCTCGTCATCGGCGCCGAACAACCCGACGGCACGTATTGGATGCCCCTGTTCGTGGAACTTGCCGACGGCGCACAACTCGATCAGGAACTCACCGCCCGCATCCGCGCGGCGATCCGCGACAACGTCTCCCCCCGACACCTCCCAGACGAGATCATCCACGCTCCAGGCGTCCCCCACACCCGGACCGGAAAGAAACTCGAAATCCCCATCAAGCGACTGCTGCAAGGCGCCGCGATCGATGCTGTCGCCGACCCCGCGACCATTGACCGCCCGGAACTCCTCGACTGGTACATCGGCCGCCGCCGACCGGGCGTCGGCTAGAAGCCCAGCTCGACGACCCGAGCCAGGGGGCTTGTCAAGATTTTCGTGTAAGGATGGGCGGGCATTGTCTTTACGGTGTGATTTTCTCTTCGATTAGTGAAGTGGGAGCCTGCCCGGGAACAGGATCACCATCGCGTTCAGCGCCTGCTTCCAACCCTGGGTGCCGGTCCCGTTCTCACCTCCGCGCCTGGTCTAGATATTCCGGATTCCCAGGTAGAGTCGACGCCCACGACCAGGTGCGCCGCCTTCATGGTGACGACCCCACGGTCCTTGACCCGGATCCGGATCGCATCCACATACATGATCGGATAGACGTCGTCGACGGGCCGGTTCTGCCAGGCCGTGATCTCGTCTGTC
>NZ_CAKJTO010000096.1:0-12689 GCF_917627405.1 Protofrankia sp. Cj5 | reverse complement strand
CTTCGCACCGTGGCCGTTACGCGAGTTCCCCGACCCGTTCCCCGAGGAATCCCCACGCTCATAGCCGAGATGATCCGACATTTCTGTTTCCAGGACGCGTTCGAGCACCGCCTTGGTCATCTGGGCCAGCAGCCCGTCCACGCCATCAATCGGTGTTCCTGACGCCTCCGCGTCCGCCAACAGCCGATCGATTGCCTCCGGCTGCAGTACCTCCGCCAGCCGCGCCGCTGCGTCTACGTCAACCGCCGAACCAGCCTGGGTGCCGTTCAACGAGGATCCTTTCCGAGCGAACCAGGTTCATCCTGACCTGATCCATCCAAACCAACCCGTTCTTACGCGAACCATCTGATACCCCATATCAGGCACTAGTCCTGGCCCGCTGATGGGGCTGGCGGTGTGAGGGGCCAGGGGTTCGAGTCCCTCAGCAAACCTTGTAGTGATGACCCAGCAATACTTGTACTAGCAGACTCGCAAATTTTGTACTGCTGGGCTCGCAGATTGTGTACCGTGGCTGTATGGCCACGTCAAGGTATGTTCCGCGGATCGCCGACGGGCGCTTGGCGAGTCTGTTCGCGGGGCTGCCCGCTGTCATGGTCACCGGCCCGCGTGCCGCGGGGAAGACGACCTCCGCCCGGCGGATCGCCAACGACATCCTGCGGTTGGATGACCCCGCGGTCGCCACGGCGGTTGCCGCGAACCCGGACGCGGCACTGCGCCGGGCGCGGGAACCAGTCCTCCTCGACGAGTGGCAGGAGGTGCCGGAGATCCTGGGCGCGGTCAAGCGCGCGGTCGACGACGATCCCCGTCCCGGCCGGTTTCTCCTTACCGGCAGCGTCGAAGCCGACTTCACGACCCGCCAGTGGCCCGGGACGGGTCGAGTCGTCCGGTTGGTGCTGCACGGCCTTACCCAGCGGGAGATCGCTCGCTCCGTCGATCAACCGGGTCTGCTAGATCTGCTTCTCAACTCGGACATCTCGCAACTGGGCATTTCTGGCCCGCCTCCGAGCCTGGATGACTACGTCGACCAGGCGTTGAGGAGCGGCTTCCCCGAGGCGGCCTTGAACCTGAGCGCATCAGGGCGACTCGTCTGGCTGGACTCCTACATCGATCACGTCGTCAATCGAGACGTGCTGGCCGCGGGGGAGCAACGGGACCCCGTACGACTACGTCGCTATCTCGAGGTTCTCGGGCTTTCAACGGCGGGCCTTCCCGCTGAGAGCACGGTCTACCAGGCTGCCGGAATCAACCAGAGGACCGCTGGCGCGTACGACCGGATCCTGGCTGCCCTCTACCTGACCGAACTCGTTCCTGCCTGGGCGACGAACCGGCTGAACAGGCTGACCAAGCGGGCGAAGCGGTACCTGACCGATCCCGCGCTCGCGCTCGCCGCCGCCCGGGTGGACGAGCGGAGCGTCCTGCGGGACGGAGACCTGCTCGGCAGGTTGATTGACACCTTCGTCGTCGCCCAACTACGACCGGAAGTGACCCTTCTCCACCCTCACGCCCGGTTGCACCACATCCGCTCCCGGGACGGCCAGGAGGTCGACGTCGTCATAGACCTCGGAGGAGGCGAAGTGATCGGGATCGAGATCAAGGCTTCCTCGGCGCCGACGGCTCGGGACGCCCGCCACCTCATGTGGCTGCGCGATCAGCTCGGCCCGGACTTCCGCGCGGGAGTCGTGTTCCACACCGGCCCGATTCCCTTCGATCTTGACGACCGGATCTGGGCACTGCCCATCTGTGCGCTATGGGCAGGCCGAACAGGGTAACCAGCCCGCGAGTAGCCATGATGCCGGAGGCTCGAACGGAGCTCGACCGGCTCCCAGCGGTACTCCTCCAGGAACTCCGCGATCAGGCGCCACCGTCGTGACTCGTCCGCACCAGCCAGTAGATCGGCGATCCGTTCCAGGCTCAACAACTGGTACGGGGGAGCGGGAGCGCGATCGTCCACGCCCACGACCGTGCATCGACAACGCCGGCTCTACTCGCACGTGCGACGCCCGGGATCGTGTCACAGGGCCGGGGTCAGGCCGCGATCGGCGGGGCGTCGCGCGCGACGGCGGTGCGGGCGGTCCGGCCTCGCCATCCCAGCGCGGGTATGGACCCGCGCAGCAGCAGCGCGGCGTGCACACCGGCGAACGCGACGCTGTTCGCCATGCCCGGCCCCTGGTCCCGGGCCAGCCCGTAGATCGATGCGGCGATCAGCAGCATGGCCACGGCGACGGGAACCACCACCACGGTCGGCTGCCAGTGCCCGCCGCCCTGCTTCGGCGTGACGACGAAACGTCCAGGCCGGCGTAGTAGTGCCCGTACCGTGGACACCACGCCGATCCAGAAGCTGGCGCTTTGCAGGGTGAAGGCGGCGAAGGTGTAGCTGCCGTTCCCGGCCAGCGCAACCGTGCCCAGCGCCACGGTGAAGTAGGGCGCGAAGTGCAGCAGGAACTGGTCGGCGCTCGCGGCGGTGATCGGTTGGATGCCGAACATGATCCGTATCAGCGGCATGATCATATAGATGAGTACGGTCCAGCCGGCCAGAAAGTACCCCGCGGACAGCAGGTACTGTGCCTTCAGCCGGCGGGGCAGCCGGGCGGCCAGCACCGCCGGGATCGCCGAGATGCAGCCTCGCGACCACCGCAGCTGCTGGCTGGTGTAGGAGGCCATGTCCGCCGGCCCGAGGCCACTGGCCAGTACCTCGGGCACGTAGACCGACCGCCACCCGCGGGTGTGCATGCGGATCGACAGCTCGAAGTCCTCGGTCAGGGAGTCCTCGGGGAAGCCGCCCACCTCCGCCAGGGCCGTACGGCGGAAGGCGATGTTCGTTCCGCAGCAGAACATCGCGCCCAGGCCGTCCTTGCCCCGCGCGATCCCACCGAAGAAAAGCGCCTGCTGTGCCCATGACGTCCCGGCGACCTCGTTGGTCGAGGCGTTCGCGTAGTACTGCGGTGTCTGTACAAAACCCACACCCGGGTCGTCGAGGTAGCCGAGCGTCGCTTCCAGGAACTCCGGGTGCGGCACGTGGTCACAGTCAAAGATCACCACGATCGGCGCGGAGGTCCGGCCGAGCGCGTGGTTGAGGTTGCCGGCCTTCGCGCCGCGGTGGTCCGGCCGGGTGATGTAGGTGACGCCGTACCGGCTGGCCAACGCGGCCATCCGCGGGTTGTCCCCATCGTCCAGCAGGCACACATGCACCTGCGCCCCCCGCATCCGGACCGCCGCGGCCAGCGTCGGTTCCACCACGTCGACCGGCTCGTTGTAGACCGGCACCAGGACGTCCACGGCCAGCCGCCCGCTTGCTCGCGGGCGGCGCCGGCGCACGCGCTCCCGGGAGCACGTCCACCAGAAACCGAGCGCCTGCACCGCGTTGAAGACCTCGGCAAGCAGCAACAGGGCGTAGAGCAGCACGTTGCCGACCCGACCGGGCGCGAGCAGCCAGCCGAAATACCAGAAGAAGGCGAGCACGTTCAGCGGCAGCACGAGCAGCATCCGGCGCCGCAGCGTCCGGCCCGGCCCCATCGGTTGCCATGCCGGCGGCGCGAGCCGCGGGTCCGTGGAGATGGCGGTCCTGGTCTCGCTTCTGGCGCCGTTCCTGGCGCCGTTCCTGGCGTTGTCGGCGACCGGTGGACGCGCCGCGGGGGCGACGGAAGGCAGTTGCTGGCTGTGCGTGATTGTTTCGTGTTCCGGCGTGATGGTCACTGCAGCTCCCAGACGATTACCTGCGGGGCGTGGAAGGTGTTGACGACCCGTCGGCTCAGTTCCAGCCGCGCCAGCAGCGCGCCGGTGTCCACCGCCACATTGGGATCGGACAGGAAGCTTCCGACCACGAACACGTGGCGGGCGGACTTGGCGCGCGCCAGAACGCCGGGGCCAGGACCGTAGGAGGGGAGCCCGGGCGCGTAGTAATCGACGACGTCGACCAGGTAGATCGGGGTGTAGACGATGATGTCGCCCGGTTGCGCATGCGCGGTGACGTGCTTCAACGCACCGTCGAAGTCGTACAGGCGAGGGTCGCTCGGATTGAGTTGCTGGTCCACCAGCGCGACCACGAGCGTCAGCGTGGCGAGCCCGACGCCGAGCAGCATTCCCGGCGTGGTCCGCAACCAGCTCGTGAGCGCCCGGCCGGCGAGGAGCATCAGGCCAGGCAGGATCCCGACGAAGTAGCGGACCTCGAACAGGTTCTCCTTCCGCGTGCCGAGGGCGAACAGGCACAGCACGGGGACGAGCACGGTCGCGGCGAGCAACAGTGAGCTACGGGACCAGCCGCGGCCGAGCAGCAGGAACGCGACCAGCATTCCCACTGGCCACACCGCGACGAGGGTGGCCACGATCGCGTCCGAATGGTAGCCCCAGACAGCCCATACCCCGTTCGCGCCGATCGAGTAGATCGAAAGCAGCGGATGGCCACCCGCCGCCACCGTGTCACCGGCCTGAGCCGCGAAACCCACCCCACCACGGGTGCCGTAGGCGTGGAGCTGAGCGCTGGCGAACGGCACCAACGGCGCGGCAAGTAACGTCAGCGCGGCCAGGCTCGCCAGCCACGGCACGAGGATGCCGGGCCCGTCCCGGGTGGTCCGGCGTGTTCCGTGTCGGCGCCAGACAATCACGGCGAACACGATCTGCTGCGTGATTACCTGCAGCGTCGCGAAGTAATGGGTCCACAGCAGGGCCGCGCTCGCCAGGGTGTACACCACCCACGCCCTACGGCCGCCGGCCTTCAGCACCCGTGCCTGTGCCCAGGTGGCCGTGACTCCGAACAGCAGGAACAGCGGGTACATCCGCGTCTCCTGCGAATACCAGACCGCGAACGGGGCGAAGACACCGAGGGCCGCCGCGGCCAGCCCGGCACGCCGGTTGTAGAGATCACGGCCGGCCAGGTAAAGCATCGGCACCAGCAGGCTCCCGGTCACGATCGAGGGCAGCCGGACAGCGAACTGGCTTGTCCCGAACAGGTGCACCTGTAACCACAGCACCGTGGCGAACAGCGGCGGGTGTACGTCGGTGTCCCGGAGCGCGCGGATCGACTCCTGGAACGGAAAGAGCCTGGCCTGGCGGATGCTGATCGCCTCGTCGACCCAGATGCTGTGCGGTGACAGCAACCGGACGACGATCCCGAGGACCGTGAGGCCGGCCACCGCCCACCGGATGTGGGTGGCTGTCACCGGCCGTGGCCGCAGCAGCCACATGCTTGCCAGCGGAGCGGGCCGGGCGCGCAGCATGGTCACGGTGCCCACCGACATCGTCAGCGCGGTCATGGCGGCCAACGTGACAAGCGCGATCGAGCGCGCGTCGTGATGGAAGATCGTGATGCCGATCGCCTGGCCGGCCGCGGTGATGCCGACGGCGATGCCGGTCGCTCGGCCGCCGGCCGTGACGCAGTTCTCCGCGGCCAGCACCCGGGCCAGGCCGAACATTGCCATCGCCGCGAGGTAGGCGAGGCCGAGCTGGCCGGTGCCGGCGTAGGCGGGGCCGAGCGTCGACACCCAGAACCCGGTCGGCGTCACCGCGACCACCAGCAGCGCGCCGATACCGACCGCGGCCGCCCCGGACAGCGCGACCAGCACTGCCCCGGCATCCCGTTGCGCGGCCCGCGGCAGCAGCACCATCGGGATGGTCGCGGTCGCGAACGCGGCCACCCCGCCGAGCGTCGACAGGACCGCGAACAGCGCGGCCTGGTCCCGGCCGAGGAGCGCATTCGCCCACAGGAGATCCTGGTTCGCTAGGACGGCGAGCAGCAGAAAAACGATCATCGCCGCTGGCTGACGGTTCGCGCCGGTGGCCGCTGCCGGCTCCGGCGGCTGCACCCGGGCAGCGCGCCATCGCGCTATCCCGAGCGCGCAGTAGCCGGCGGCGACCACGCCCGCCGCGCCCCCGACCGGGCCAAGCAGCGCGGTCAGCACCGTGCCGAAGGCCAGCCGTCCCAGCGGCTCGGCGAGCAGGCTCGCGGTGACCCCGCCGGTGCGCCCGGCACCGTACAGCCTCCCCCGAGCGAGCGCCAGCAGCCCCGCGCCGGGACCCGCGGCGGCCAGGACGAGCAGCAGCCCCACCGACAGGTGCAGCGCGGCGGCCAGCGGCACGCTCGCCACCGCGAGGGCGGCCCCGGCCCCGGCGCCGAGCCCCAGCCCGGCGCGGCGTAGCCGCCGCTCGTCACCTGGCGCGATGGCGCTGCCAACCGCCAGGCTGGCCGTCGGAACGTGTAACAGCAGATAGAGGGCGATGAATGTGACAAGCTCGGCATAGTCACTCGGGCTCAGCAGCCGCAGCGCGACGATCGAGAAGAGCAGGTTGCCGCCGCCCGCGCCGAGCTGGCCCGCGATAACCATGATCTGCTCGGTCGCGATCCGGCGACGGGGCAGCGAGATGCCGGCGGCGCTGGCGAGCGTGGCGTTCCCGGCGGAGACGGTCATGCGGCCCCCCGGCCGGCCGGCCTGCCCCGGAGCCTGCTCCGGCGTGCCGTCCTGATGAACGCGCCGCGTGGTGGCCCGCTGTACCGCGGCCGGCGCTGGCCGGCCCCATCCTTGGCCATCGATTGCTCCCCCCTGAGAGCGGCGGGCAACAGGGGACGCGGCGTCGCGCGGTGGGGGCGCGCACCAGCAGGGCGGCTCCCCACGCCGCCTCGCGATGCACGCACTCCAGCCCCGTTCCTTGCTCCACGCATCTGTTGCCGGACACTTTTGATCGTCGTGTCGTCGGCGGCGCGAAGGAGATGCTCGCACCGCCTTCGGCTGGTTGCCGGCCGCGGCCGGGGCGCCGCCGGCCCGAAACGGGCGCGGGGCTACCCGCGGGTGAATGGAAATGCCACAGTCAATGCGTGCTCGCCTGCGACGTGTCGCGAAAAAAATCTCCATGCGCGGCCCCGCCACGCCCCGGTCTGTTGGTTTCCCTGCCCCCGGCCCCTTCCCCGCGGCCGGCGGAGATCGACCCGATCACGGGTCTCAACTCTGTCCTCACCGCATTTCCTGGTCATCTCGCCGCGGCAAATTCTCCATGGCCGGCGGGTGGCTAGTTGGTGGCGTTGGCGAGTTTTTCTGATCAATAAGAGCGCCCGGCAATAGGGTGTTCGATCAGGGCGCGGCGGCTGGGTGGATGGATCGCGAGGCGGCGGCGGAAGGCGTCCCGCGCTGGGCGTGGACCGACGGCAACGTGGCAGGGCGCGGCCTGGGCGGCGCGAGCCGGACAGCTCCATTGCCGGAGCCGCTAAAATGTGGCCGGCTGACTGGCGGGAGCGATGGGCTCCCGCCGTATAACGTATGGAAGCGTGAGGGCGTGCGAATCGCCTACCGGGGGATAGCGGATCGCTTACAGGGGGGATGGCTGTCGGCAGCCGCCTGGAGAAATCGGCGGGTACGAGCGGCTGGTGTGTTCCCGCGGTGCCCGCGCGGGTGGCGTGCGGTGGCGGTGATCGGTTTTCCGTGCGGTATCTCCCCGCGACATGCCCGGGGCAGCGGCCGCATTCCTGTTGCCGCCGGGAGCTGAAAGCGGTCCGGATGAACGGAGGAGCATGCGGGCACAGGGGGGCGGGCACGAGATTCGGCACCTCGTGCGCATCATGTTGGCCGCCAGCATGGCGGTGTACGGGCTGGGCGGCTCCGAAGTGGCCCTGCCGCGCTCCGTCTCGCCTCCGCCGCTCCTGGTGGCGGCGAGCGGGACGGCCGACGTTGCCGGCGGCTCCGGGCTGTCCGGCGGTTGGGCCCGGCAGCCGTACAGCACGCTGCGGGCGAATCTTAGCGATCTTGTTCAGCAGGCGGACGCGACGCCGGGAGCCGGCGGCGACCAGCTCAATGTGCCCGGCCTGGCCCGCTGGCGTACGGTCGTGCGGGCCCAGGACGTCGCGGGCCTCGGTCCGTCAGCACAGGCTCGCGCGGCGCTGCTGTTTGCTCTCAGCCAGCTGGGCCGGCCGTATGAGTGGGGGGCGCAAGGCCCGGATTCGTATGACTGTTCCGGGCTCACCCAGCGGGCGTTCGCGACCGCGGGGATCCTTATCCCCCGGGTCGCCGCGGACCAGGCCCGGGTCGGCCAGGCCGTCCGGCTGGCTGAGCTGCTACCCGGCGATCTTGTTTTTTACGCCTACGACACCGCTGATCCGGCAACGATCCATCATGTCGCGATGTACGTCGGTGGCGGCCTGGTGATCCATGCGCCGCAGACCGGAGACGTGGTCCGCATCACACCGCTGTGGCTCGACGGCTATATCGGCGCGGTCCGGCTCTCGCGGGCCATCCGCGGTACGGGGATAACCACGGTCGGCCCGTTCACGGTGCCGCCGCCGCCCGCCGGCGGCGCGGCGGTGGATCCGCTGGCGATCCCACCGCTGCGCAAGGACCCCGGCGGCGGTGTTGTCGCGGGTGAGCCGCCAACCGTCGCACCGGCGGTAGGACAGGCCGGTCTCGCCGCTGGCTTGCCCACCGAGCCGATGTCCACCGAGCCGATGTCCACCGGCCCCACCCCCGCCCTGATGCCCACCCCAGGCGGCTCGGCCGACCCGACGCCGACACCAGGTGACCTCCCGCAGCCACATGTGGCACCGAGCCCCAGCGGACCCGCATCGGCCGCACCCGAGCCTGGGCCCACCGCGGCCACGGTGTCCACCGTGCCGGCTGCCGCCCCGTCGCCTGCCGCGTCACCTGCCGTCATCCAGCCGGCGTCCGCGGCTTCGCCGGCACCGGCCGCGACCGGGCAGCCGACCGTTTCGCCATCCCCTTCTCCGTCACCAGCGGGCAGCGGACCGCCTGCCAGCACGCCCGCGGCGCCCGCGGCGACCACGACAGCACCACCATCGGCCGCTCCTTCCGCGGCGGCCACCACCCAGGCGCCGGTGACCGCTGGGTGAACAGCCCCACGCGCTGGAAGCGGTGGAAGGCGCGGGTTTCTGGCTGAGCAAACTGCCGTCGGCGGCCAGCGCGCCGCCGGCTCGGATCGGGGGCGGACAATGAACGTGAGTCGACCGGTGAGGCCGTGTGGGGAATGCGGCCATGAGTGGCGGCTGCATCGCCGTGGCGAGTTGCTCGTCTGCTGTGACGTGATGCGCTGCCAGTGCCGGCTGCTGGTCGGCGACTATGCGGGCCAGCTTGCTCTCGGGCCGTATGAGTCGGTGCCGTGCGCGGTTGGCTGCGGCCGCGTCGCCCAGCGTGGGGATATTCGCTGCCGGCGTTGCCGGGGGGCGCTTCGCCGCCATCCGCCCGCGGTGCCGCCCCAGACGGACGACCAGCATCCGGGATGGCGGCCCGCGGCCGTGTGACAGCGGCGTTCGGCTGGTGTTGTTTGCGGCGCGGCCGGCAACAGGGGACGCGGCGTCGCGGGGCTGGGGCGCGTACCCCAGCCCCGCTCCTTGGTCCACGCCTCTGTTGCCGGGCGCTCGGTGGGCGCTCGGTGGGCGTGGACCGACCGGGCTGATCGAGGCGGGCCGCGGCCCGGAATGCGGTCCCGCCCTGAACGTGTATTCATTCACTGTAACGCATCGTAGTGTTTCGCTTGATTTCCGCCCGGAGTTTCGGATACGGACACCATGCCCGGAGCAAACAGCCATGCAACCGCAACTCTGCCGTTTCTTGGCAGTCACGACCAGGAAACTGGCTGGGTAGAGCCTGGCTGAGAATTCTGCTGATGAGTGTGTCCAATGTTGGGATCCACGGGGGAGGGGGCGGGCGGATCAGACCGCACCGCGGCCGGCGGCCGGTCGTGCTGCCATGCGCTGTCAGGGCCGCCGAATTTTTGCCATAGCTCTGGTGGCCTGCCGGCGAGTTTGTTTCCGGCCTCCGTCGGTTCTCCTGGTAAGGGAGCTCAATGCGTCTCGACATCATTATTCCCGCGCATAACGAGGAGCATCGGATCGGTCGCACGCTCGACAGCTATCTGCGTGCGCTCGACGCGCCGGGCTTTCATTTTTTCGTGGCGCTGGATCATTGCACCGATGGTACCGCGGCAATCGTCCGGAGCTATCAGGCCGTCGATGACAGGCTGCGGATGTATCGCTACCCGAAGCTTGGCAAGGGCGGCGTGATAACGGAGACGCTCCGGCGGGCCGACGCGGGACTCGTCGCCTTTGTCGACGCTGATCGCGCCACCCCGCCGGGTGAGCTGCTGAGGCTCGCGACGGTCGCCCAGGACGTCGGCGCGGCGGTGGCCAGCCGGTGGCATCCGGCTTCGCTGCTGCCCGTGGCCCGTCCGTTGCGGCGCCGCGCGGCAAGTGCTGGATTCGCGATGCTGGTTCGGCTGATGTTCAAACTGCCTTACTGCGATACGCAGTGCGGCGCCAAGGTGTTTCGGCGGGACGTCTTGGACCAGGTCACGCCGTATCTGTCCGCCCGCGACTTCCTCTTCGACGTCGACCTGCTGGTCGTCGCCCGCGCCCTGGGGTGCGAGGTGGCGGAGGTGCCCACGGTCTGGATCGACCAGCAGGGCTCGCGGCTGGACCTGCTCGCGGACAGCCGGCGGATGGCCGTCTCCTTGTTACGCCTGTGGCTGCGGCATCGGATGCTGCCGGTCCCGGCACCCGCCCGCGGCGAACCAGCGGTTGCCTCGGCGTTGCTCGCGGCAGGCCGGCGAGCTGTCGATGTCGCGGCCTGACGTCGCGCTCGTCGCGCCTTATCCACCGCGCGGCGCGAAGCACGCCGGGACGAGCGGCGTCGCCTCCTACGCGGCGAACCTCGCGACCTCACTGGTTGACGCGGGCGCGACGGTCGCGGTGGTCGCGCCCAAGCTCAACGTTCGTGAATCGGCCGCGGTGCCCCCGAGCGACGAGCCAATCCCCACCGTGCATCGAGCCTTTGGCAACCGGCCGTGGTCGCTGCTGGCCGCATGGCGCTCGGCCCGCGAGACCGGGGCTCCGATCATCCACCTGCAGCACGAGCTGTTCCTCTACGGCGGGGCCGCGGCGTTGCCGTCACTGGTGACGGCGCTGTCCGCCCGGCGGCGTGGCCGCCCCGCGGTCGTCGTCACCATGCACCAGGTTGTGTCACCCCAGGACGTCACCGCGGAGTACACGCGGATGCACCGGGTGGCCGTACCGGCGGCGGTGGCGCGCGGCGGGCTTGCCGGCCTGCAGCGGGTGGTGAGCGGGCTCGCCGACGCGGTCGTGGTCCATGAGCGTGCGTTCACCGATGTCGTGCCGTCCGCCGTGCTCATTCCGCACGGGATCGAGGATCTTGTCACCCCGGACCGCGGGGCCAGCCGGCTCGCGCTCGGCCTGGACGGTCGGCTGACCGTTCTCTGTTTCGGTTTCGTGGCGCCCTACAAGGGCCTCGAGCTGGCCTGCGAGGCGGCTGTACTGGCTGGCGGCACCGTCCAGCTCGTGGTTGCCGGCGGTGACCATCCGCGGATGACCGGGACGCACAGCTACGCGGACGCGCTCCGCGAGCGGTTCGCCGACAAGGTGCGGTTCGTCGGATATGTGCCAGAAGAGCAGGTCGGTCACTGGTTCGGCGCTGCCGACCTCGCCTTGCTGCCGTATCCGAAGCCGCATGCGAGCAGCGGCGTGCTGGCGCTGGCTTTCGGTTACGGAACCCCGGTGCTGCTGTCGCGGGCGCTCGCGGACTGCGTCGGTGCCCCACCGTTGATGACCATACCGGGAACACCGGCGGAGCTCGCCGAACGGCTGCGCGAGCTTGCGCGGGACCACGCTCGGCTCGACCGGATCCGCGCGGCGAACGCGTTCCTCGCCGACGGCAGGTCCTGGCCCACGGTGGCCGGCCGCCATCTCGACCTCTACGAGGAGGTGACCGGTGGCAAGGGTGCTGTTGGCCGGCGCGTTCGGACAGCGTAATCCGGGCGACGAAGCGCTGCTGGAGGCGTTTCTGCGGGCGCTGCCCGGCTGCGACTTCGTGGTCACCACGGCGCGTCCGGGATGGACGGAGCACACCTATGGATGTGACGCCGTCGACAGCGATGATCCGTGGGCGGTCGCCCAGGCTCTGCTGAGCGCGGATGTGGTCGTCCTCGGTGGCGGCACCATCTTCAAGACCCTGCACCCGAGCGCCGGCCGTGCGGCGCGTTCGTTGTTGGTGCGTTCACTTGCGTTGGTCACCTCGGCACGGACGCTCGGACGCAGGGTCGCCGCGGTCGGTGTCGGCGCCGGTCTCCTGGCCGACCCGCTTTCGCGACGGCTTGCGCGGGAGCTGGTCCGCCGTATCGATCTCCTCGTGCTGCGCGACGAGGAGTCAGCTCACCTGCTGCGCGGCTGCGGCGCCCCGACACCGTTCCGGGTCGGTTCGGACCCCGCGTGGACGCTGTTGAACCCACCGCTGAACCCACCGCCGCACACCGGCGGCCGGTACCGTGACCGGGAGAATACCGTCCTGGTCGCGCTGAGCCATCTGGCAGCCACCGGCAAGGAGCTCTCGCTGTTGCTCGACCGGCTCGCGGAGGCTCTCGCCGAGCAGAGCGCGAACGGGCTGCGGGTGCTCCTTCAGCCGTGGCAGGTCGGTAGCACGGGTGCGGACGACCGCGAGATGGCGTCCTATCTGCGGGCCCGGCTTGCGGGCAGCACGGTGCTGGCACCGCCGGCGGACCTGGCCGAGGCACGGGCCAGCGCCGCTTCGGCCAGGTTGCTCGTGGCGATGCGCTTTCATGCGCTGCTCGCCGGTGCCGCCGCCGGGACCCCCGTGGTCGCGGTCGCGCACGAGGCCAAACTCGCCGGCCTCGCCCGCCGGCTCGGCCAGCCCGCCGTCCGGCCGGACGCGCCCGCGGGCGAGCTGGCG
>NZ_CAKJTO010000095.1:3139-19795 GCF_917627405.1 Protofrankia sp. Cj5 | reverse complement strand
GCGCCGGACCGCGTGCCGCCGACGGGGCGGTGCCGGCTCCCGCGCTCCCGCCGGCTCCCGGGACGGGCCGCTCGATCGATCGGGCCGCGCCGCCCGCGCTCCCGCCGGCCGCCCGGATGGTCTCCGCCGGACCAGCGGCGCCTGCCACCGGCCGGGATCGGCGAGTGGGCATACCGGTCACACTCCAGCCAGCGACCGGGGCACCGGTACGGACTCGAGCACCTCGCGGACAGCATCCTCGGCGGTGTAACCACGCAGTTCCGCGTCCGGTGCCACCAGCAGCCGATGCGCGAGCACGGATGCGGCGAGCGCCTTGACGTCGTCCGGTGTGACGAACGTGCGCCCCGCCGCGGCGGCCCGGACCTGTGCCGCACGCAGCAGGGCAATGCTGCCGCGCGGGCTGGCGCCCAGCCGCAGCCGCGGCAGCGTGCGGGTTGCCGAGACCACGTCAACCACATACTCGTGCACGGTGTCCGCGACGTGGGTACGCGCGCTCGCGGCGACCAGCGCCAGTACCTCATCGGTGGACAGCACCGGGCTCAGGTCCTCCACCCGCATACCCGACCGGCGATTACGCAGAATCGCCACTTCGGACTGACGATCCGGATAACCCATCCGTACTCGCATGAGAAAACGGTCCAGCTGCGCCTCGGGCAACGCATACGTGCCGTCCATGTCGACCGGGTTCTGGGTGGCGACGACGAAAAACGGCAGCGGCACCGCATGGGGCTGGCCGTCAACAGTGACCCGCCCCTCCTCCATAACCTCCAGCAACGCCGACTGCGTCTTGGGCGACGCCCGGTTCACCTCATCGGCCACCACCACATGGGCGAACACCGGCCCGGGATGGAACGCGAACTCGCCGGTTCCCTGGCGGTAGACGGTCACCCCGGTGACGTCGGACGGCAGCAGATCCGGGGTGAACTGGATGCGGTGACAGGACGCGTCCAACGATGCCGCGACGCACCGGGCCAACGACGTCTTGCCCAGCCCCGGAACGTCCTCGATGAGCAGATGCCCACCGGCGAACAGACAGGTCAGCGCCAGTGAAACCGCCTCGGTCTTTCCCCGCACCACCAGTTCGACGTTGTCGACAAGAGCCTGGAAGGCGGCCGCGAAATCGAACGGGCCAGCGCCGCTGGTTGGCATCGTGGACACGACGACATCGTAGCCAGGCGCGCCGCACCAACGGCCGGGCAGTGGATACGTAACCGCTGTGGGCGGCCGGCAGCGCGCCGATACCGCCCACAGCAGGTATTCACAAACGAGCGCTTCCGGCCCTGCCGGCGGAGCACGGGCGACAGGCTGGCAGTGTGCTCGGCTTCCGCTCAGGTGCCGCTCAGGTACCGATGAAACCCTTGCTCTGGAGCCAGGTACGGGCAACCTGGGTGGGGTCCTGGCCCTTGATGTCGACGTCACCGTTGAGCTCTTGGAGAAGTCCGTCGGTCAGGGCAGGCGCGATCGCATTAATGATCTTTGCAAGGTCGGGGTGGTCCTTGTAGACGGATTCGCGGACGGTGAGCGCGGGGTTGTAGATGGGGAAGAAACGCTTGTCGTCGTTCAGGACGCTCAGGCCGAGCCCGCTGATACGCCCGTCGGTGGTGGCGGCTTCCCCGAAGTTGCAGGGATTGTTCTTGGCCACCGCACTGTAGATGGCGCCCTCAGCGATGGTGGCGAGACCGTCCTTGGGCACGGTGAAGTCGTACGCCTTCTGCAGGCCGGGCAGGCCGTCATTACGGCCGGCGAACTCGCTGGCGACGCACATGGACGCTTTTGACGGGTCGGTCCGCACGAGCCGGGAGTAGTCGGAGAGCGAGCTGACGCTGAGCTCTTTGGCGGTACTGGTCTTCACCACAATGGCGTAGGTGTTGTCAGCCGGTGCCGCGGTGAGCCAGGTGACGTGATTTTGTGCCAGGTCCTCCTGTGCGACGGCTTGGTACAGCTGAGCCGAGTCGTTGATCGGGTCGGTGTGCTTAAGATAGTTGACCCAGGCGGTCCCGGTGTATTCCCAGTACATGTCGATGCTGCCCGATGTCAGCGCGGTGCGGGTGCTGTTGCTGCCCTGTAGTCCGCACTTCTCCTGAACCGTCGCGCCGGCTGAGCGCAGGGCGAGGCTGGTGAGGTGGCAGAGGACAAGCTGCTCGGTGAACTCCTTGGACCCGACGGTGAAGGTGGCGCCCTTCAGCGAGACGCCCCGCGCGAGGCTGCCTTCCTTGACGGTACCGCCGCTGGAGCTGAAACACCCCGCGGTCACAGCGGTGAGGACCACGGCAAGGACAATGCGGATGCGGCGCGGGCGGTGGCCCGGCAGTGGGCGCATGATGCTTCTCCTTGGGGCAGATGGGTTGATGAAGGTGCGCGGGAGGAGATGTTCGCAACGAGCCGCGGCCAGGACTTTTCAGCCACGCTCACAAGGCCACGGTCCAAAGCCACGGTCTAAAGGCCACGGGGACGCAGGTGACGTTCGGCGAGGCCGACAAGCCAGTCGCTGGTCAGCGCGAGCACGGCGGTCAGGACGCTACCGGTGAGCAGGACCGGGGTCCGGTTGAGCGCGATGCCGGTGTTGATGAAATCGCCCAGGCCACCGGCGTTGGTGAACGCGGCCAGCGTCGCGCTGCCCACGTTGAGGATCACCGCGATCCGGACGCTGGCCAGAATCACGGGGACGGCCAGCGGGAGTTCCACCCGGAACAGCACGGCGGTTCTGGTCAGCCCCATCCCCCGGCCGGCGTCGATGAGCGAGCGGTCAACGCCCCGCAGGCCGACCATGGTGTTACGCAGCACCGGCAGGGCCGACACGAGTACGAGCGCGATCACCGCCTTTTGGAACCCGATACCGACAGTGACCGCGAGCAGTACCAGCACCCCCATGGAGGGGATGGCTTGGCCGATGTTGGCCAGGGCGAGCAGCGGGGCGACGAACCGGCGTAACCGTGGTCGCGTGAGCAGCACGCCGAGCGGTATCGCCAGCACGATGACCAGTGCGGTGGACACGGCGACCAGTTCGATGTGCTCGATCAGCCGCTGGGTGATGAGCTGCGGGCTGATCGATCGCCGCTCGATGTCGTCGAGGTTCTGGGCGTGCAGATAGGCCAACAGCGCCACGCACGCCGCGATGAGCACTGCCGGGGTGGCCAGCACGCCGAGCAGGCGGCGAAAGGTTGTTCGGCCGGCGGATTCCCGCGGTGCCCGTGGTGTCTCGGGCGGTTCCTGATCCGCGAGCGCGGCGATCGCGCTCATCGCCGCCCCTCTGACAGGCGGGCTGGTTCCGCGGGCGGCCGCGGCCGCGTAGCTCGGGCGGGAGACTGCCGCACAACGGATGACCAGGAGAGCGCGCCAACGGGATGTCCCTGTTCGTCGATGACGACCGCGCTGTCATCGCGGGCGTGCAGCATCGCGTCCAGCGCGTCGTGCAGGCTCTGGTCGGTCCGTACGACGGCGATGGGGATGGGGACAGGGACGGCGGGGATGGGAACGGGGAGATCGTTCCCGGCCGTCCGGGTTGCGCGACGGTCGGTGGGATGCAGCCAACGCAGCACTCCCCCGGTGTCGTCCACCAGCACAGCACGCCCGGAATCGGGCCCCCGCTCAGCGGGGGCGGCGCCGGTACGGGCATGGACGACCTCGACGGGTTCGAGCGCGATGGAGCCGACCGGTTCGAGGCGCAACCGGCGTATCGCGGCACCGGTTCCGATGAACGACCTGACGAACCCGTCGGCTGGTTCGGCCAATATTTTCGACGGTGTGTCGTACTGCACCAGGCTGGCCCGCTCGGCCAGCACGGCAATGCGGTCGCCGAGTTTGACCGCCTCACCGACGTCATGGGTGACGAGCACAATGGTCTTGCGGATCTGGGCTTGCAGGTTCAGAAACTCGTCCTGTAGCCGTTCCCGGGTGATCGGGTCGATGGCTCCGAAGGGTTCGTCCATCAGCATCGCGGGTGGGTCGGCGGCCAGGGCTCGGGCCACTCCCACGCGTTGTTGCTCGCCGCCCGAAAGCTGTTTGGGGTAGCGGCCACGGTACGCCCTGGGCTCAAGGCCGACCAGGTCAAGCAGCTCATCGACGCGGGCCCGGACGCGGCTCTTGTCCCACCTCAGGGTCCGCGGTATGAGACCGATGTTTTCGGCAATCGTCAGGTGGGGGAACAGGCCGACCTGCTGGATGACATAACCGATGCGTCGACGCAGCTGGTCGGGGTCAGCCCTGGTGACGTCCTCGCCGTTGAGGAAGATCCTGCCCGCGCTCGGCTCGATCAGCCGGTTGATCAGGCGGAGAGTGGTGGTTTTGCCGCAGCCGGAAGGACCGAGCAGCACGGCGATCTCGCCATCACGGATGTCCAGCGACAGCTCGGAAACCGCAGGCGCGGACTGGCCGGGATAGTGCTTGCTGACCCGCTCCAGCCGGATCATCACGTCGTCCGGCGGAACCGCGGTGGAGCGGTCGGTCATCGAAGGCCCCGGGAAACGGTGAGCCGGGACAGCACGACAAACAGCAGGTCCAGAAGCATGGCCAGCAACGCGACGCCGAGCGTTCCGGCGAGCGTGTCGTTGAGGGCGTTGGCCCCACCGATGCGGGCCAGCCCGGTGAAGATCAGCTCGCCCAGGCCTGGGCCGGCGACAGCGGCGGCGATCGCGGCGATGGCGACGGTCATAATCGTGGCGAGTCGTATGCCGGTAAGCACAACCGGCCAGGCCAGCGGTAAACGGATCCGCCGCAGCCGGTCCAGCCGGCCCAGCCCCATGCCACGCGCCGCGTCCTCGACCGCGCTGGGCACCGATTCCAGTCCGGTGATGGTGTTGCGCAGGATCGGGAAGATCGCGTAGAGGACCAGAGCGCTGATAGTGGGGGCGAAGCCCAACCCGAGCAGCGGAATGAGCAGACCGAACAACGCGAGGGACGGGATGGTGAGCATGGTACTGGCTATGCCGAGGGCGATCTGACTGGCCTGCGGATGGCCTTCGACGGCGGCTCCGATGCCGATCCCGACAGCGGTGGCAATGGCGACCGCGATCAGCACCACCTCGGTATGTTCCAGGAACAGCACGACTAACGTCGGCCAGCGTTGAGAGAGATAGTCGGCGAAGCTCATCAGCGTCTCCAGCTCGTTGACGGCGTGGCCGCGGGAGTCAGTTCCCGGTCCGGGCCGCGGGGTTCGGTGGACGCGTCAGCACGCCGGCCAGGAACTCATCCAGGCATTCGACGGTCTTTCTGCGGGCATGACTGTCATCAACATCCATTCCGTGGGGTCGCGGTCTTCGAGGAACTCCAGGCGCATGGGTTCACCGGCCCGCTCGCACGGTGAACCTCCCTGTGTAATGTTTGCCTACTTTACGTAGCCTCTCGTGATTTGGCAACAACATACCAAGAGCGTACGGATGCACGGAGAAGAAGCGGAACCCGCCATGAATTACGCTCCTACCAGAGATCAGTTTTCCGGAAGAGGGCCACGTCCTGGTGAGTGTGACATATACAGCGATGTTGTCCATACGGGCTGACAGTGGACGTCATGACAGGTCCGCGCCATCGTCGGGATGCCACGGCCGCCCAGTTCCCCGGCCAGTTCCCCACCGGTTCCGCGGTCAGGGCCGCACAGCCCTGGAGATCACGTCAAACGCCTTGTTGATCCGGCCTCCGCGGGCAGGCGCCGCGTGATAGATCATGAATCATGCTTGTAGCTTTCAGCGCGACACCGATCGGATTCGGCGAGGACGTCGGCGACCTGGTGGCCGAAGCCGTGCGCGTGGTCCGTGCCAGCGGCCTCCCCAACGAGACGAACGCGATGTTCACGATGATCGAAGGAGAGTGGGACGAGGTCATGACGGTCGTGCGACAGGCGGTCGACGCCGTCGCCGGGGGATCCAGACGGGTAAGCCTCGTGCTCAGGGCTGATATTCGTCCCGGTGTCACCGACGCGCTGCACAGAAAGGTCGCCTCGATCGAGCGGCGGCTTGCCGGGCCCGCGCCAGCCGGTGACCCGCGGTAGGACCCGCGGTAAGCAGCCGGCCCACCAGCCGGCACTTTCCGTTCCGCCGCTTCCCAGCGCTTCCGCCGCTTCCCGCCGTCGCGGCGGCCCCAGCCGCGACGCGACGGCGCTCCGTCGGATACCAGTCGTCGGATGCCAGTCGAGCGCACGGCTGTTGACGGGCTCGGGCTACCCGGCCACCACCTCCCGGATCTCCGCCAGGAGCCGCGCGACCTCGGTGGTGCTGCCCCGTTCCAGATGCCACCCCGCGATCTCAGTGAGTGCGCCTATTCGATCGAGCCGGACCGCCGTATCGTGGCTCTTCTGGACCGCGTCAGCCAGTACCGCCGCGATCTCGCTGACAGACTCGATCATGACGCCCTCCTGGTGACCATAAAGACGACGAAACCCCCGTACCCAGGGCTGGATCTGGTCGTGATACGGGGGCCTGCCGGAGTGGGGTGAATCGGATGTAATTTCGTCCTAAGTATACAGATGCTCGACTATGAGGCGAATGTCGGGTTGCTCGATCCCGCTCACAGGCTCAGCCAGGGGTACGGGCCGCTGCGCCCTGATCCACGCGATCCGCCGTCGCGCCCGGCCATATACAGATCTTGTAATGTGTGGATGGTGCCGGCTCGCGTCCAGTGCCGCCCTGCTGAGAGCCATGCGGTCCGGGTGTTGGTGACATGGGTATGATCATCCGTGCACGTCGGATCAATCCGGACGACGCCGAACGGCTGCGTGCCGTCCGGCTGGCGGCCCTGGCCGATGCGCCCATGTCCTTCTGGCAGACCCTGGCGGGCGAGAGCGCCCGTCCCAGTGCGGACTGGCGGGCGCACGCCTTACGCAACTCGGCAGGTGACACGCACGCGACCTTCCTGCTGGAACGGGACGACCCGGCGGGCTACGACCCGGAACGGGACGACGGTCCGATGGGCATGGTCGACGTCTACCAGCCATCGCTGGCGCCCGAGTTCCGCGAACTGGCCGCCCTGTGGGTCGCGCCGGCCATACGCGGTACAGGGGCGGCCGACACGCTCCTCGACACCGCCGTGGGCTGGGCACGAACGGCTGGCGCGATCGGCGTCCGGCTGTGGGTCGTGCCCACCAACACGGCCGCGGTGCGTATCTACACCCGCCATGGCTTCACGCTGGCCGGCGGCCCCGAACCCGACACGGACGACCCGGCGGGCAAGGTCTACGTACCGATGCTGCTCATGCTGGACAGCGATAAGAGCGCCCGAGGATAGGGCGTTCGATCAGGAGCGGCTCATCCGCGCCTGGCAACTGCTGGTAGGCGGTGGTCCGCATCCACGGCTGGAACACGGTGACGGTCGTGGTCGGTATCGGCCGGCGATCAATCGATGTCGATACCGCCGTCGATGTCGATGTCGATGCCGTCGATGCCGTCGATCTTCACCACCTTGGAGCTCCGCAGCACCTTTCCGGTCACGTCCAGCGCCCGCACCTGGAAGTACGGTCCTGGGCTGTTCGTCGCGACTGCCGTCTCAAAGCCGGACCGGCTGGCGTGTCCAACGACCACCGACAGGGAGTCGGCGTCCGGTCCGGCGAGCACCTGCCACGCTCTCGTTTCCGTCGAACCATTCCAGGAGGCGTAGACGACGTCGTGCCCGCCCTCGGCGCGCACCGCCACGCTCGGCGGGTAGTACGGAATACCGACCCACTCGTTCCGAAACGCTCGGTACGAGATGTTGGAACCCGGCATCTTCGCGTCGTAGCGCAGGCTTCGTAGGCCGTTGTTCTCGACGTTCCCCGCGGCCGCGTACTCCGAATAGTACGAGCTCTGCCCCCACCCGATGAACCTGTTGCCGTTTGCGAGCCGCTGGGTATTTCCCTGGGATGCCGAGTACAACGGTGGCGCATGATAGTAGGTCCGCACGGCTGTCGCGCTGTGGTTGCTGAAGTCAAGACCGATAATCAGGCCGTGTGACTGCTGTTCGGGTGCGCCGCCCGGCTGGTTGCAACAGCCGTCGTCGAACATACTGATCCTGTTTCCCGGCAGAAATCGCGCGTCGTGCTGCCAATAAAAATCCGCGTCAGGACCGAAGGTGAAATCATTATTCCGGCCGCCGAGCTGCCAGTTGATCGCCCCGGTGCTCCGGGCAACGTCATAGATCGCCCACATATTTCGAGCGGAGATCAACAGCTGGTCTCCGGCGCCCTCGTCGATCGAGTTCACGTGGTAAGGATCCCACACCCCGCCGGATGACGAGGTATCAGCGGCCGACACCTCGGAGTCCGCCAGGTTCACGTGCTCCAGCATATCCCACGAAAAGACGAGCTTCCCCGTTGCGAGATCGACCTCCTGAACCTGGCTGTCCAGGACGGCCCCGTCCTTCGAGCCCCCATAGGGACGGAGGTCCATCGGCACTGGTTTAGACGCGAGAAACAGCGCGGTCCCCCGGCTGGTCAGGAGAAATTCGTGTTCGTCCGCGTTGAAACCGTTTCGGGCCGAGACCGTCTTGACCAGGCGATAGTTGGTGTCGTAAATGTAGTAGCATCCGCCTGGCTCGGGCGCGCCGCCCGGCAGATTCGTGTAGGTCGGCGGAATGGCGATGGATCCCTGCCACCAGGTCAGCACCGGCTGAGTCTTTCCAGTGTGTGAGTTGCGATAGGTCTGAACCTTGATGTCGGCGTTCTGGAGGGCCGTGGACGGCAGCGGACGGAACCAGACCGGATCGCCGGAGTTGTCGACTGTCAGTGCCCCGGTCTGGCCGACCACCTGGCCAAGGCTGTAGGGACCGACAAAGATGTGCCCAGGGGCCGTGCCCGGCTGCCGCGCGGTCACGGTAACCCGCATGGGATGCAGGTCCGGCTCGGACACAAAGCTCCACACGTCACTGCCTGACGTGATCGGCGCCGGCGTGCTCGGTGTGCCAAAATCTCCCGACGGCGGGGCGGGTTCCGTCGCGCACAGGCGAGACGAGTCCGGTTGCCAGTTCGCCGCGGCCGGAGACACCCCGCCCCCGACGACAAACCCAACAGCAAGCACACCGGCACCCAGGCCGCCCATCCCTCTTCTTGCGCCGCGCGCCCACAGCTTTCGTACCGCCATTGCCGACCTCCCTTGGCACCGGACGCCGCTGTCCGATTGAGGTACCCGAGCCCTTGGCACGGCTATCATCCCGATACCGTTTACGCGCACCGGTTCTGTTGCCCCACAGCATTGCGGAACGCCAGCAAGAATAGGCCCAAGCAAGTTTCTGCCGCCGCCGACACGCCGGCCAGCCGGCCGGTCCGGCTGGCCGGCAACCGTAACGGGACAGCGCCGGCGAGCCGCCCGCCCGGTCACCGTTACCGACAAAGTCAGGGCTGTCGGCTCACGAAATGCATTGCCCGGAATGGGCGTACCCAGCATGCTGGAAGAGGCGCTTCATGGAAAACACGCGTCAGCGCGGCACAGCGCCACATGTGCGCAGTTGGCCACGAGGACCGGGATCTCGACCAGCGGATTACCTGCCAGCTGGCTTTGGAGCGACCGACAGCAGGGGACGCGGCAGCACGGGGTTGGTCAGACAATTCGGCGGCTGCCTGGGCCGGGCCGTCCCATGTGCGCATCGACCGCTGTCAGGCTGTGCAGAGAACTTCGCCGTGCAGGATCGAGAACCAGCCGTCCTCGGCCGCCGCCCAGTTCAGCCACGCGCACGAGATGCGCTGGAGGTCACGCTGGTCGGCCATCCCGGTTGCCACCAACTGCTGGGCGAGAGCGGAATTCAGGATCCGGTCGGCCCACATTTCACCCCACCAAGCCCGATCCTGACAGGAGGAGAAGCACCAGGTGCTCGAGGTCGCGGTGATGGCGGCGAAGCCGGCCCGGCGTGCCCAGGACAGCAGCCTGCGCCCGGCGTCGGGTTCACCGCCATTCGCGTATGCCGCACGGTGGTAGAGCGCCAGCCATTCGTCGAGCTCCGCGATGGCCGGATACCAGGTGAAGGCGGCGTAGTCACTGTCGCGCGCGGCGACCATGCCACCGGGCTTGCAGACCCGGCGCATCTCCCGGAGCGCCTGTACCGGATCGCCGACATGTTGCAGTACCTGGTGGGCGTGGACCACATCGAAACAGCCATCGGGAAAGTCCAGTGCCTGGACATCGCCGACCACGAAGCTGATATTGCCCTGGCCTCGCACCCGTGCCTGCGTACGGGCGAGCTCAACGGCCGCTTCGGTGACCTCGACAGCCGTCACCCGCCCCGGAGCGATCCGGCCGGCCAGGTCAACAGTGATCGTTCCAGGGCCGCACCCGACATCGAGCAGGGCCATTCCCGGCCTCAGGTGCGGCAGCAGATATCCCGCGGAGTTCTCCGCGGTCCTCCAGCGGTGCGATCGCAACACCGATTCGTGATGCCCGTGCGTGTAGATCGCACGCTGCCCACCAGCTTGTACTCCCTCATCGGCGTCCACCCGTTGACCGTAGCATCATGTTCTACCATTCGAGATGATCATCTCACTATATAAGATCGATCACCTCAGAAACTACCCACCGGCAGCTGCGGATGTTTCGCCGACATCGGCGGGGCGTTCCCTTCGCTCCGGCCTTGCACCCCAAGTCGATCTCCGCACAGTTCGGATCTTGAGAACGCCCGCTCATGTTCCGTGCGGTGCCAGCGCATCCTCCGATCCTCCACGCGCGATGCGCACGCTGGCGTCAGCCGCTGGCGTCGTCCAGTTCGGCAGGCAGTTCGGCAGGCAGTTCGACGGGCAGGCGCCGTCGGGCTCGCTGCCTGACCTCGTCCGCGAGCGTGTCGGCGACGAGCAGCCGGGGCAGCAGCCCCGGCTCCGTGGTGAGCGCCCGGAAGACAAGCCCGACCGTGACATCGTGATCGGGCCGGCCCATGACCGTCACCGGGTCGCCGGTCTGGATCATCCCTGCCTCAATGACGCGCAGGTAGGCCCCGGGGACCGCCCGGTCGGTGAAGGTCCTGACCCAGCCCTGTTCACCGAGCCATCCGGCGAACGTCCGGCAGGGAATGCGGGGGTTCGTGACCTCCAGCACGACATGCTCGCCGACCCGCCAGCGTTCCCCGATCAGCGCGGCTGTGATGTCGATTCCCACAGTGGTCAGGTTCTCCCCGAACACCCCGCATGGCAGCGGCCGGCCCAGCTCCACCGACCAGGTGTCCAAATCCTCCCGCGCGTACGCGTAAACAGCCTGGTCGTCCCCGCCGTGATGCCTCAGGTCGCAGACCCGGTCACCGACCAGCCCACTCCCGCCGACGCCTTTGGGACCAGGAGCACGCACCTCGACAGCGGCGCTGACCGGCCTTTTGTCAATACCGGTCATACCGATTTCCGAGTACTCGGTACGGCTGGCGGCCCCAAGATTCACTGACAGCAGAGAAATCATAATCAAACAGTTCTCGGACGCACCGCGGGCTCCCCCTCACGACATCGCCAGCCATGATAACGGACGGCTGTTATCGCCGTGGCTCCCACCGGAAGTGACGGACCGCGAACATCGAGGCGACGACGAACCAGATTGCCATGATGCCGATGTCACCCCAGGCGAAACCGTTGCCGGGTCCGTGGGGCAGCCGCGGGTCGAACGCGGCGAAGATGGTCTGGACCAGCGGCCGGACAGGGAACACGCTGGCGATGTGGGAGATGGTGGAGCCGGGCCTGACCGGGAAAAAGACCCCCGACAGGAAGAGGATCGGAAACATCACGAGATTGATGACCGCGGGGGCGGCGTCCGCGTTCGGCACCATCGCGGCCACGGCGACACCACAGGCGCAGAACGTCGCCGCCCCCACCACGAGCGCCACCAGCAGCGCAACGTAGTGACCCGGAAACGTCACGCCATAGAAGAGCACGCCGAACAGTGCCGTCAGGACCACCAGCAGGATCGCCACCAGAAGCTGGTTGAGCAGCAGACCCGCAAGAAAGTCCCGGGCCCGCAACGGCGTGCCGCGCTCCCGCTTCAGCAGACCCGAATCGCGGCGGATCGCCAGCTTCAACGCCACGTTCATGAAACAGGCGGCGATCACACCATAGGCGATGATGCCCGGGATGAAGTACTGGTTGTAGTTCAGCCCACCGAAGAAATCGATCGTGGTCCCGGTGTTCAGCGACGCGAAGATCACAAGAAACATCAGCGGGAAGGCGAAGGTGAAGAACGCCGACGCCGGATTACGCCAGAAGGTCAGCTGTTCGAACCGCGCCTGATGGACGATCAGCCGCACCTCACCGCCCAGCCCGCCGCCCGCCCGCCCGCTCGGCCCGCGCCTCGCTTCGGTCACCCCGTCCCCCTCACGGCTGCCGTGCCCGACATGGCTGTGGCGTCGGCGCCGCCGTCAACGCCTGCGTCCGCATCTGCGCCTGCGCCGGTCAGTTGCAGGTAGACGTCCTCCAGGCTGGGACGGGTCACGGCCAGCCCAGGCAGTTCGTACCCGCGGTCGACGGCCCAACCGGTCAGGACGTGCAGCGTGCGGGTGGGTTCGCCGGTCTCGATCAGCACCTGCTCGCCGGTGACGGTGGCCGCCATCGGCAGGTCCGCCGCGCGTACCCCCGGCGGTGCGGTGAACGTGATGTGCGCGGCGGCGGTGTCCCGCCCGCCGAGGGAGTCCGGCGGGCCCTCGGCCACGATCCGGCCAGCCGCCATCACCGCGACCCGGTCGGCCAGTTGCTGCGCTTCCTCCATGTAATGGGTGGTGAGCAGGATCGTCGTGCCGAGATCACGCAGCGACCGGACAAGATCCCACGCCCCGCGCCGGGCTGACGGGTCGAATCCGGTCGTGGGCTCGTCGAGGAACAACAGACGGGGCCGCCCGACGATGCCGAGCGCCAGATCGAGCCGCCGCTGCTGCCCGCCGGACAACTTCGCGACCCGCACCTTCGCCTTCTCCGTCAACCCGACCAACGTGAGGACCTCGTCGGTGCGGCGAGGATCGGGGTAGTAGAACCGCCGCCGCTCCACCGTCTCGGCGACGGTGAGGTAGGGATCGACGGCAATATCCTGCAGGACGATGCCGATCCGCCGCCGGAGGTCGAGCGCGGTCGCCCTGTCCGCCGGGTCGTAACCGAGAACGCGGACCTCACCGGCGGCGGCAACCCGGTAGCCCTCCAGAACCTCCAGCGTCGAGGTCTTGCCGGCGCCGTTCGGCCCGAGCAGCGCGAACACCTCCCCGTGGGCGACGGTGAAGTCGATCCCGCGGACGGCCTCCAGCACGCCCACCCGCGGGCCGCGCTCGTCCAGCCGCCCGTTGCCATGCGCTGGCTGCCCGCCACGCCTGGGCTTCACCCGTCGCGACCCAGGCCGCGTCACCTGGAGCCCAGCCGGCCGAAGCTCATAGGTCTGCCTGAGCCCCCGGACGTCGATGGCGCTCCCCGCCTCCGCGCCGGCCGGTTCTGTCACCGTGAGGGATGACCTCATGCCCGGCAGGGTCTCATACGGAAGACATCGCCATCGCCGACAGGACGCCTTCGCGACACACCGTCCGCATCCAGCGGACACGTGATCCTGCTACTGTATAGCGCTCATTCAATCACTACCTGTTATCACACCGGGAACGGCCCTGCGCGGCCGGGTTTCAGGGAGCACCCGCCCGCCGGAAGCAACACGATGATCACAATGGGCTACGCGCCTGACACGCCCCACGACCAGGCCAGGCGCGGATTGTGACATTCTTGACCTATGGGTGACGGGGGTAACGCAACTGATACAACACAACCCGCTGACGGTGCCGACTACGACTTCTTCGTCAGCTACACCGGCGTGGACGCCGCCTGGGCGGAGTGGATCGCCTGGCAGCTGGAGGGGCGGGTACGTTTCGGTGAACGCTCCGCCCGGGTGTTCGTGCAGAAATGGGACCTGGTGCCGGGCACGAACTGGGCGGCCGGCATGCACCGCACGCTGCCGGCGTCGGCCCGGGTGGTGCCCGTCCTGTCCCCCGTGTATCTGGCCGACTCCCGGTACGGCAACGCCGAGTGGCTGACGATCTGGCCGGATGACCCCGAGGGGCTCGAACGCCGGGTCGTACCGGTCCGGGTCGCGGAGTGCCAGCCCGAGGGCCTGCTGCGCTCAACCACCTACATCGATCTGGTCGGCCGCGACGAGACGGCCGCCGCCGACACGCTGCTCGCGGGGATCACCGCGTCCGTCGAAGGCCGGGCCAAGCCCACCGTGGCCCCGCTGTTCCCCGGCCCGGACGGCCCTGCGAGGCACGCCGCACTACCGCCGCGACGATGGCCAGGGCCGGCCACCGCGCTCCCGCGGCACCCGACCACCACGGCGATGGCTGGACCGGTGCCCGCCGCTGACGCCAGCACCGCCACGGCCAGCACCGTCGCTGTCGCTTCGAGTGGCACCCGGGGCGGCGGCACCGAGCCGGCCGTCACGGTGCTGCACATCTCCGACACCCAGTTCGGGGCGCATCACGCCGGGCTCACCGAGGCGGACCGTGCCCACTCATCGCTGTTCGGCCGTTTGCACGACGACCTGCGGGACCGGGCCGAGGTCGACGGCCTGCGGCCGGACCTCGTCGTGGTCACCGGCGACCTGGCCGAGACCGGCGACGAGGGCGAGTTCGACCAGGCGTACGACTTTCTCGTCGCGCTGACGGAGAACCTCGGCCTCAAGCGGAACCAGGTCATGGTTATTCCTGGCAACCACGACGTCAACCGGCTGCTCTGCCAGTCCCACTTTCTGCACGAACAGGCGTTCAAGCGGACTCCGGAACCGCCGTACTGGCCGAAGTGGAGGTGTTTCAACGACCTGCTCCGGCGGTTCTACGGCGCCGACACCGAGATCGGCTTCCAGGTCGGCACGGAGTGGTCGCTGTTCGAGGTCCCCGACCGTAACGTGGTCGTGGCCGGGCTGAACTCGACGATGGCGGAGTCACACGAGGAGCATTACGGCTGGCTCGGTGAGGGCCAGCTCCGTGCCGTCGCCGAGGTGTTGTGCCGTTACGAGCGGGACGGCTGGCTGCGGATCGGCGCGGTGCACCACAACCCGATCCGGGGCGCCACCTCCGATGACGAGAACCTGCGTGACGCCGACGACCTGGACCGCATCCTCGGCCCGCATCTGAACCTGCTGCTGCACGGCCACGCTCACGACGGCCGGGCGAACTGGCTGTCCGGGCTCCCGGTCGTCGCCACCGGCAGCGCGGCCGAGGTGCCGAACCAGTACCAGCTGCTCCGCATCGACCGGGACGGGTTCACCCGCTATGCCCGCCGCTACGAGCCGGACCAGAAACGGTGGACGGGTGACCTGCGGGTCGACCCGGCCGGCAGCTCCTGGTCGGTGCGCGCACCGCACGCGTTCCGGTCGGTCTACGCGGCCTTTCCGCCCCCCGCCGAAACCTGGAACGACGACGAGGAGGGCGAACCAGGCCAGCACACACCTGGCCGCCATCGGCACGAGCCGTACGACCGGAACCCATACGGTCAGCACCCGTACGACCGGGACGCGGACGGCGATCCGCTGTACGGCGACGAACCACCCGGGCAGCCGCGGCGGCGACCACCGGACACGCTGGACGAGGTCGCTGAGGTGGCCCGCCTGCACCACCCGGCCGCGAAGGTCAAACGGATCGACGCGGTCGGCGAGCTACCCGCCCACCTGCGTGTTTGGCGCGCCGAGGGCCGCTTCGCAGAGCAGCGGGTCGTCGGCCTGGTCGACGGCACCGCCGACGAGGCTGCGGTCGAGGAGTTCGCGTGGACGGTCCGGGCCAAGTACCTGGCCGCTTTCCCAGGCCTGATAACCGAACTCGTCTACACCGGCGGGACACAGGCCGCCCAGCCGCTCGTCGCGCACGCCGAGCGGCTGGGCGTGCAGCTGCTGAGCATGCCCGAGTACCAGGGTGTGCTGGACCTGCGCGGCTACGTCGGCCGGCAGAGCGACCGGCTGCGCACCGACCGGGACTACCCACCCGAGCTGTACGTACCGCAGCGCATCCGGCGGGTCGGCCGCACCGCTGCCGCGGTGCCCGGCCCCGCACTTGATCAGATCGTCGAATGGCTGACCACCGACGAGGCCCGGTTCATCCTCGTGCTCGGCGACTCCGGGCACGGCAAGACCTTCCTGACCCACGAGCTCGCCCTGGCGTTACCCCACCACCTGCCGCACGTCGACCCGATGCTGATCGAGCTGCGGCACCTGGAGAAGTCCCTCGAGATCGACCGGCTCGTCGCCCAGCACCTGGTGGACTCCCAGATCCGCCGGCCCGACCTGGACGCGTTTCGCTACATGCTGGCGCAGGGCCGGTTAATACTGATTTTTGATGGTTTCGACGAACTCGCGGCCCGCGTCACCTACGAGCGCGCGAGCGCGCACCTCGATACCCTGCTCGCCGCCCTCGACAATCAAGCGAAGATCGTCGTAACAAGCCGGGCCGAGTTCTTCCTCACCGACGACGAGGTATTGAAAAAGACCGGTAAGAAGGTCGAGCGGACGTTCGGCCGGTTCATCGTCCGGCTGGAGGAGTTCACCCCCACACAGATTCATGATTTTCTGGTTGGCCGGTTCACCCGCACACTGGCTGTGAGGTTTCCCGACCCGGCTGCCCGCGCCGCGGAGGCGGAGCGGCGGGCGTCGACCCGCCTGCAGCTGATCGAAAACGTGCGAGACCTGCCCGATCTGGCACGTAACCCGCGGCTGCTGACGTTCATCGCCGAGCTGGACGAGAAGCGGTTAGACGCGGCGCGCCAGCGCGGTGGCACGGTGACCGCAG
>NZ_CAKJTO010000095.1:1851-2657 GCF_917627405.1 Protofrankia sp. Cj5 | reverse complement strand
ACTACGAGCAGAAACGCTCACCGGAGCTCACGGTCGACGAGCGGAAGGCCGCTGTCACCGAACTGGCCGTGGCGATGTGGCGGAACGGCGAGGCGTTCATCGAGGTGACCAGGCTGACCGAGATCGCCGCCGAGGTACTCCGGTCGATGCGAGATCCGCGTGGCCTGACCCCGGCCGAGGCCGCGCATCTCCTCGGTTCGGGGACGGCCCTGCGCCGGGATGCCGACGGCAGGTTCTCCTTCATTCACTGGTCGGTGATGGAGTACCTGGTCGCCGCCGACATCGCCCGCCAGCTCACAGAACAGAGTGCGGTGGCCGGCGAAGCCGGTAACCTGCTCGCGGCCCGGGAGATGTCGGAGCTGATGGCGGATTTCTTCGCCGATCTGGCCGGCCGGGACACGGCAGCTCGGTGGGCGCAGGACAGCGTCGACACCGTGGACGCGCCCGCGGTGTCGAAGGCGAACGCGGTGGTGGTGGCGCGCCGGCTGGGTATCAGGCTGCGGACGGGAGCGCAGCTGGCCGGTACCGATCTCGCCGGGCAGGACCTCTCCGGTCGGGATCTGCGCGGTGCCGATCTGCGGGAGGCGAATCTGACTGACGCTCGGCTCGATCGTGCTGATCTGCGGGATGCTGATCTGCGGGATGCGGTGTTGACCGGAGCTTTTCTGGACGCGGCTGTGTTGTCCGGGGCGGACCTGTCCGGCGCGAGGCTGACTGGGGCGAGGGTCCGCGAGGTCAGCGCGGACCGGGTGGTCGCTTGTGGGGCCGGCCTCGATGGCATCCAGGTCATCGGCGGGACGCTCGCT
>NZ_CAKJTO010000095.1:0-1286 GCF_917627405.1 Protofrankia sp. Cj5 | reverse complement strand
CGACCGCACGGTCCGGCTGTGGGACACCGCGACCGGCCGACAGCTGCGCACCCTGACCGGCCACACCGGCCCGGTGCGGTCGGTGGGGTTCTCCCCCGACACCACCATGATCGTCTCTGGGGGTGACGACCGCACGGTCCGGCTGTGGGACACCGCGACCGGCCGACAGCTGCGCACCCTGACCGGCCACACCGACTGGGTGCGGTCGGTGGGGTTCTCCCCCGACACCACCATGATCGTCTCTGGGGGTGACGACCGCACGGTCCGGCTGTGGGACACCGCGACCGGCCGACAGCTGCACTCCCTGACCGGCCACACCAGCCGGGTGGGGTCGGTGGGGTTCTCCCCCGACACCACCATGATCGCCTCTGGGAGTGGTGACGGCACCATCCGGCTGTGGGACACCGCGACCGGCCGACAGCTGCACTCCCTGACCGGCCACACCGACTGGGTGTGGCCGGTGGGGTTCTCCCCCGACACCACCATGATCGCCTCTGGGGGTGAGGACGGCACGGTCCGGCTGTGGGAGGTCGCGACCGGCCGACAGCTGCGCACCCTGACCGGCCACACCGGCCGGGTGTGGTCGGTGGGGTTCTCCCCCGACACCACCATGATCACCTCTGGGGGTGACGACCGCACGGTCCGGCTGTGGGACGTCGCGACCGGCCAACAGCTGCGCACCCTGACCGGCCACACCAGCCGGGTGTGGTCGGTGGGGTTCTCCCCCGACACCACCATGATCGTCTCTGGGGGTGATGACCGCACGGTCCGGCTGTGGGAGGTCGCGACCGGCCGACAGCTGCGCACCCTGACCGGCCACACCGGCCCGGTGCGGTCGGTGGGGTTCTCCCCCGACACCACCATGATCGCCTCCGGGGGTGGCGACGGCACCATCCGGCTGTGGGAGGTCGCGACCGGCCGACAGCTGCGCACCCTGACCGGCCACACCGGCCCGGTGTGGTCGGTGGGGTTCTCCCCCGACACCACCATGATCACCTCTGGGGGTGGCGATGGCACCATCCGGCTGTGGGACGTCGCGACCGGCCGACAGCTGCGCACCCTGACCGGCCACACCGGCCCGGTGCGGTCGGTGGGGTTCTCCCCCGACACCACCATGATCGCCTCCGGGGGTGGCGACGGCACCATCCGGCTGTGGGAGGTCGCGACCGGCCGACAGCTGCGCTCCCTGACCGGCCACACCGGCCCGGTGTGGTCGGTGGGGTTCTCCCCCGACACCACCATGATCGCCTCCGGGGGTGGCGATGGCACCATCCGGCTGTGGGAGG
>NZ_CAKJTO010000094.1:0-19360 GCF_917627405.1 Protofrankia sp. Cj5 | reverse complement strand
GCTGTCAGGCGTGCTGCTTCTCGCTGTTGACACGGCGACACCCGCCTGTTCGGTCGCTCTCGCGGACGTCGAATGGGCCGAGCCGGTCGCCGGCACGGGCGTTGTGCGGGTGACCCGCAGGGCGGCACGTCAGGTCGTGGATCCACGTAGGCACGCGGAGTTGCTGGTACCGCTGGTCCGGGAGGCTCTGGACGAGGCGTCGGCATGCCCTGCCGATCTCGACGCGCTGGTGGTGGGCCTCGGGCCGGGGCCGTTCACGAGTCTGCGGGTCGGCGTGGTGACCGCGGCCGCCTTCGCGGACGCTCTCGGCCGGCCCGCCTACGGTGTGTGCTCGTTGGACGGCATCGGCGCCGACACGTCGGGCAGGGTGGCCGTGACGACCGACGCGCGGCGCCGGGAGGTGTACTGGGCGGTGTACGACAGCGGTGAGCGGGTGGCCGGGCCGTCCGTGGGCCGACCGGGGAGCGTTGTCGAGGAGTTGCGGGAGATGGCGGTCCGCCGGGTGGCCGGACCGGGTGCGCAGCTGTACCCGGACGTTTTCGCCAGCCTCGGGGAGCCGGTGGAGCCGGCGACCGGCCCGGGGTATCCGTCCCCGGTCACCCTCGCCCGCCTGGCCGGCGCGAGCGTTCTGGCCGGCCGCCCGCCCGCGCCGCTCGTCCCGCTGTACCTGCGCCGGCCGGACGCGGCCGAACCGCGCCCGCCGAAAGCGGTGGCTGTGTGACCGGCCAGCTGACGATCAGGACAGACACGGTGACCGAGGATTCGCCGGCACCTGGGCGTGGCGAGGTGGCGCTTGTGCGCCTGCGCTGGTGGCATCTCGATGAGATTGTCGAGCTGGAACGGGACATCTTCGCCGAGGACGCCTGGACGGCCGAGCTGTTCTGGTCGGAGCTGGCACAGGGACTGGCGCGGCACTATCTGGCCGCTGTGCGCGGTGGGCGAGTCGTCGGTTACGGCGGGCTTGCCGTCCACGACGGCGAGTCCTACGTGCAGACTCTCGGCGTCACCGCGGACTCCCGCGGCAACGGGGTGGGCACCCGGCTGCTGGCCGCTCTGCTGCGCCATGCCCGGATGTGCGGTGCGCGCCGTTGTGACCTGGAGGTACGGACCGACAACAGCACGGCCCGAACTCTTTACCATCGGTTCGGCTTCGTCGATCTCGGCCTGCGCAGGGGCTACTACCAGCCGTCGGGAGCCGACGCCTACGTGATGTCGGCCCGTCACATAGACACCCGTGACTACGGCGAGATGCTTGACGCGGTGGAGTCGACGGTGCCCCGGTGAGCGGGGTCCGCGCCGGCCACGTCCCGCCGGCGCGGAGTGACGGGCCGTCGGTGCGGGGTGACGCGCCGTTGGTACTGGGTATTGAGACCTCGTGCGACGAGACCGGAGTGGGCCTGGTCCGGGGCGGGCTTCTGCTCGCGGACACCCTCGCGTCATCCGTGGACGAGCACGCGCGTTACGGCGGGGTGATTCCGGAGATCGCCGCCCGTGCGCACGTCGAGGCGATGGTGCCGGCTGTCGACCGGGCGCTGTCCCAGGCGGGGCTGCGCCATCGTGACGTGGACGCGATCGCGGTCACCGCTGGTCCGGGCCTGGCCGGGGCGCTGCTCGTCGGAGTGGCCGCGGCCAAGGCATACGCGTTCGCGCTCGGCGTCCCTCTTTACGGGGTCCATCATCTGGCCGCGCATGTCGCGGTGGACACCCTTGAGCACGGGCCATTGCCCGGCCCGTCCATGGCGTTGCTGGTCTCCGGCGGGCATTCCTCCCTGCTGCTGGTGCCGGACCTCGCCACGGGCGCGGTGATCCCGCTCGGGGCCACGGTCGACGATGCCGCGGGCGAGGCATACGACAAGGTTGCCCGGCTGCTCGGGATGCCGTTCCCCGGCGGGCCGCCCATTGACCAGGCGGCTCGTGACGGGAGCCCCACGATCGCGTTCCCGCGCGCGAAGGCGGGCGACGGTACGTTCGACTTCTCCTTCAGCGGGCTGAAGACCGCGGTGGCCCGGTGGCTGGAAGCGCGCAACCGGGCGGGTGAGCCGATACCCGTCGCGGCTGTCGCCGCGTCGTTCCAGGAGGCTGTTGTGGATGTGCTGACGGCCAAGTCCGTCGCGGCCTGCCGGTCGCACGGGGTCGACACCCTGGTGATCGGTGGGGGAGTGGCGGCGAACAGCAGACTGCGGTCGCTCGCGGCGGCGCGCTGTGCGGCCGCTGGTATCACCTTGCGGGTGCCCCGGCCTGGATTGTGTACCGACAATGGCGCGATGGTCGCCGCGCTGGGCTCCCTTCAGGCCGCCGCCGGTGTCACCCCGTCCTTGCTGGACATGTCCGCTTCCTCGACCCTTTCGCTGGAGCGGCCCTGAAGCCTGCCAGGCGCGAGCGGGACTGTGATCGTGCGCTCTGTGGCCAGGCCTTGTCGCGTGCCGGTACCTCGTTGGTCCCGCCTTGCCCACCGTGGTCGAAGATGTGGGTGTGGTTGATGTGACGCGCATGTGGGAGGCCCATGCGGCCGATGGCTGCCTGGAGGACCTCCTGGCCTGGTTGGACCAGGCGCTGGGAGATGCTCCGGCGGAGGTCTACCGCGGTGCCGGCGGCAATGGTGACGTGGTGGTCGTCCTGCTTCATCCGCATGGCGGCGAACTATCGGTGGGTAAACCATCGGCCGCTGCCGCCGGGTCTGTTCTCGATGGTGTTCCGCCGAGCTTTCTCGCGCGTTCCGCGCGGGCGTGGGACTTCGTGCGCGTATCGTCACGCGGACCGAATACCGATGACCAGGAGGGGGCCTGATGAAAAGAAGCGTTGTCACCGGAGGTGCGGGTTTTCTGGGATCGCACCTGTGCGAGCGGCTGTTGACCGAGGGCCATGAGGTCCTTTGCCTGGACAACTTCGTCACGGGGACCCCGGTGAACGTCGCTCATCTTGCGGACCGCGAGTGCTTCCGATTGATCCGCTGTGATGTGACGGATTACGTCCATGTTCCTGGTCCGGTTGACTACGTGCTGCACTTCGCGTCGCCGGCAAGCCCGATCGACTATCTGAATCTGCCGATCCACACCTTGAAGGTGGGCTCGATCGGTACGCTGCATGCCCTTGGCCTGGCCAAGGAAAAAGGCGCGCGTTTCATACTGGCGTCGACCTCGGAGGTCTATGGTGACCCGCAGGTCCATCCGCAGCCGGAGAACTACTGGGGCCATGTCAACCCGGTAGGTCCGCGGGGTGTGTACGATGAGGCGAAGCGGTTCGGCGAGGCGCTCACCATGGCCTACCGCCGGAGCCACGGTGTGGATACCGGAATCGTCCGGATTTTCAATACCCACGGGCCGCGGATGCGCCCTAACGACGGCCGTGCGATCCCCGCCTTCGCGACCCAGGCGCTGCGCGGCGAACCGATGACGGTGGCGGGTGACGGTAGCCAGACCCGGTCGATCATCTACGTCGATGATCTGGTCGAGGGAATCGTGCGGATGATGTTTTCTGGTCATCCTGGTCCGATGAATATCGGGAACCCGTATGAGCTGTCGATCATCGAGCTCGCCGAGCTCGTCCGTGAAGTCGCCAAGAGTGAATCGAAGATCTCATTCATTCCGCGGCCGGAGGATGACCCGACGATCCGGCAGCCGGACATATCGCTGGCCCGCGAGGTTCTCGGCTGGGAACCAGTTGTCGACCTGCGGACCGGTCTCGACACCACGGTCTCCTGGTTTCGGGAGCATCCCGACGTCCTGCACCGGGACTGACGCGATCCACCGGGACTGGCGCGGCGTCGTTGTGGGCGCGGGCACGAGGGGTATCGGCCCGCTGTGGCCGGCCCGGCCGCCCGTGGCCGCGACCGGGCCCGGCGGGTTGGCCGGTGCCTTGCGCCTGGGCTCGCTTGACAGTTCTGGCTGTGTTGGTTGACGTGGGCGAGGCGGGTGCTAAGTTGGCACTCGGCACACGAGAGTGCCAGCGACAACAGGCGCCTGTTCACCCGCGACGGCAGGCCGCCAGGGTCGCTCTCTCATCCAGCGCAGGAAGGGGGAGGTCGATCGTGACGACCGCCACCAAGGTTGCAATCAAGCCACTTGAAGATCGCATTGTCGTCCAGCCGTCAGATGCCGAGCAGACCACCGCGTCAGGTATTGTGATCCCGGATACGGCCAAGGAGAAGCCGCAGGAGGGCACTGTGCTCGCGGTCGGGCCGGGCCGGTTCGAGGATGGCAAGCGGGTTCCGCTCGACGTCAAGGTCGGCGATGTCGTTCTGTACAGCAAGTACGGCGGTACCGAGGTGAAGTACGCCGGCGAGGAGTACTTGGTTCTCTCCGCCCGCGACGTGCTGGCGATCATCGAGAAGTAGGTCTGTCGCCAGCAGGATCCAAGGGCGTGTTTCGCCGTTCTGGATGGCATTCGTCCGGATCGGCGGAGCACGCCTGATCGCCGTTAGGGCGTGCCTCTCGAATCCCGCTCGCAGCACCCCACCCGCATGCTCCGCGTCCGCGTGGGTTCCTGCTCCCGGAGTCCATCGAGCGATTTCCAGGAGGCACGCCCAGAGCCTGTCTGATGGGTATTGGTCGATGCGCGATGATTCAGAAGGCGGTCCGCACGGTGGCGGAGGAGCCGATAGCGGTGTCCTGCCGGTGACGACGAGCCGGGGTCCCCGTGCGGCGCGACCTCTTCTGGGCATCGAGGGCAGGGCTCCGCACGGGCGCGAAGCGTTCGGGCGGGGGCGAAGCGATCGAAGATCGATCAGACAGGCCCACGGGCCAGACATGCCCTGAGTCGGTTCGGGAGGACCACGTATGCCCAAGATTCTGACATTCAGCGAGGACGCTCGCCATGCGCTTGAGCATGGCGTGAACGCTCTCGCGGACGCTGTGAAGGTGACGATCGGCCCGCGTGGCCGCAACGTCGTCATCGACAAGTCCTATGGCGCGCCGACGATCACCAATGACGGGGTGACGATCGCGCGCGAGGTGGAGCTGGACAACCCGAACGAAAACCTTGGCGCCCAGCTCGTCAAGGAGGTCGCCACCAAGACCAACGACGTCGCTGGCGACGGCACCACGACCGCGACCGTGCTCGCTCAGGCGATGGTGCGCGGCGGTCTGCGCCAGGTCGTGGCCGGGACGCCGCCGGTGTCTCTCAAAGCGGGTATCGAGGCCGCGGTCGTGGCCGTCTCCAACGCCCTGCTGGAGCAGGCCCTGGAGGTGGACTCGAAAGAGGTCATCGCGCACGTCGCGGCTATCTCCGCCCAGGACGCGAAGGTCGGCGAGCTCATCGCCGAGGCGATGGACCGGATCGGCAAGGACGGTGTGATCACCGTCGAGGAGAGCCAGGCTCTCGGTCTGGAGCTCGAGCTCACCGAGGGGATGCAGTTCGACAAGGGATACATCTCCCCGTACTTCGTCACCGACCCCGAGCGCATGGAGGCCGTCCTCGAGGACGCCTATGTGCTGCTGCATCCGGGCAAGATCAGCGCGCTGAGCGACGTCCTTCCGCTGCTGGAGAAGGTCGTGGAGGCACGGAAGCCGCTGTTGATCATTGCTGAGGACGTCGAGGGGGAAGCGCTGTCGACTCTTGTCGTCAACGCGATCCGCAAGACCTTCCAGGTAGTGGCGATCAAGGCGCCGGGCTTTGGCGATCGCCGTAAGGCGATGTTGCAGGACATCGCCATCCTCACTGGGGGGCAGGTCGTCGCTGCCGAGGTTGGCCTTAAGATCGATTCGGTCGGGCTCGCCGAGCTCGGCCGGGCGCGCCGGATCGTCGTCGACAAGGACACTACGACCATCATCGACGGCGCTGGTGACGAGACGAGCCTCGCCGACCGGGTACGTCAGCTCCGCGGGGAGATCGAGGCCAGCGACTCGGACTGGGATCGCGAAAAGCTCCAGGAGCGGGTGGCCAAGCTCGCCGGTGGCGTCGCCGTGATCAGGGTCGGGGCGTCCACCGAGGTTGAGCTGAAGGAGAAGAAGCACCGTCTGGAGGACGCCGTGTCCGCCACCCGCGCCGCGGTGGAGGAGGGCATCGTGGCTGGCGGTGGGTCGGCGCTTATACACGCGGGTGCGGTACTCGACGGCGGTCTCGGGCGCACCGGCGACGAACTGGCTGGCGTGCAGATCGTTCATGATGCGCTGAGTGCCCCGCTGACCTGGATCGCGAACAATGCCGGTCAGGAAGGCGGGGTGATCGTCGCGCGGGTGAAGGAGCAGCCCGTCGGGAGCGGCTTCAACGCGGCTCGGGGCGAGTTCACCGACCTGATCGCGGACGGCGTGGTCGACCCGGTGAAGGTGACCCGCTCGGCCGTTGCCAACGCCGCGTCCATCGCCGCCTTGTTGCTCACGACCGAAAGCCTGGTCACGGAGAAGCCGGCCAAACCCGCCGCTGACGCCGGGCACGGTCATGACCACGGCCATTCGCACGGCGCCGGGTTCTGAGCTGTCAGGACCATCCTGCTTGCCAGGATCGGGATCCTGACGCGGATTCCCCAAAGCCCGGTAGGACGTTCGGCGTCCTACCGGGCTTTCTCGCGCTTCCCGTCGATTTCACCGAGCGTTGCGTTCACACGTCGCGGGTGACCCGATCCATGCGATGGATCCGTCCGGGTATGTCCGGGCAGAACGCCCGCGTCCGGTCGCCCTAAAGATCATCGGTGCGCCACCGCACTCTCGCCCTAACAGGCCGGAGCCAGGCCGGGGCGTGACGGGTTGTGCCGCGCCGCGCCGCGGCGCGTCCGGCCGGTCAGGATGCCTTCTCGTTCGGACTCGCTCAGCCCGCCCCACACCCCGTAGGGCTCGCGGGCGTGCAGCGCGTGCTCGGCGCATGCCTGGATCACGGGACACCGTGCGCAGACGGCCTTCGCGGCGGCTTCACGCGCCGCGCGGGCCGGGCCCCGCTCGCCTTCCGGGTGGAAGAAGAGCTCCGTGCTCTCTCCACGGCATGCACCGTGAAGCTGCCATTCCCACTTCTCGGCACCGGGGCCTGGAAGTCGTCGGACGTCGGTCATCGGTCTGAGCCCCCCTCTCAACCATGGGCGGCTGGCGCCGCAGCTACACCGTAGTGCCGCGCCATATGTTGTTCAACACAGAGAATCATTCGGCGCGTGGTCGGTCGGAGCCGGTTCGTCGCCAAGTTGTGGGTACGGTCGCCGAGAGCCACCATGAGCGCTGTGACCCCCTCCCCGGAGCCGGCGGAGCGCAACCCGCGGTACACGGTCGCGGCGGTTGCCCGGCGGCTGGGCGTCGCGCCCGCAACCCTTCGCACGTGGAACCGTCGATACGGGCTCGGTCCAGCCGACCATGTCTCCGGTACCCGCCGCAGGTACGGTCCACACGACCTGGCCCGCTTGGAGTTCATGTGCCGGCTGACACAGGACGGGATCGCGCCCGCCGAAGCGGCCAGAATCGCCAGGACCACACTCGTCGATGATCTACCGGAATCGCGCTGGCCGCGATCGGCTCCGGGAATTGATGATCGACCGTATGGCGCCGGACCCGGACCGTCCGCGGGCGGAGCTGGCTGCGGGCAACCGGGCCAGGCGGGTAGCGGTGAGCACGCCGGGGCCGTGACCTCGGCGGACGATGATTGTGGTGGCCTCGACGAGCCGGCGGTCGCGGACCTGGCCGGGGCACGGGGATCAGGCGGCCGGGTGCTGCGGCTGGCGGATGCCGGCGTCGCGGCCCGTGGACTTGCTCGTGCGGCGATGGCGCTCGACTCGTCGGCGGTGACCCGTATTCTGGCCCATGCCGTCGCGGCTGATGGGGTTGTCGCCGCCTGGCAGGAGCTTGTGTGCCCGGTACTGGTCGCCGTGGGCAGGCGATGGGAACAACGTGGCGACGCCGTCGATGTCGAACATCTGCTCAGTGACTGCGTGGCGGCGGTGTTCCGCCGGGCCGCGGATCGTGAGGTCGACGGTCATAGCCGACCGGTGTTGCTTGCGTGTGCTCCGGCCGAGCAGCACAGCCTCGCGCTGACCGCACTCGCCGCGGGCCTTGCTGAGCGGGGGGCGAGCGTTCGCGTACTCGGCGCCGCGGTGCCGATCGCCGCGTTGCGCAATGCGATCGTCCGCGTTGGGCCGGTAGCTGTCTTCCTGTGGTCGCAGCGTCGGACGTCCGCGGATGTGCAGGTGTTGACTGGCTTACCGGTGACCCGGCCGCCGACATCGATCGTTGTCGGCGGCTCAGGCTGGCAGCGAGCGACTCTTCCGGGGCGCGTCCGTCATGCGGGATCCCTGCGCGAAGCCCTCGACCTTCTCACCGGAGCCCCGCTCCAGGGCTAGGCGTGTCCGGCAGTTCGGCGGTCATCGGTCCGGCTCACCACGCCCAGGCGGCCCCTGGCCGCGTTCTCGGCCGCACCGATACGACTCATCCGGTATCGGTGCGGCCTGCGGCCTTGCCAGGAACCACCTGGACGCGGCTCCCTGACCGGACGACGACTTCCGAGACACGCCGTAGCACGTGCCGCCTGGATCAGGGCAAAGGCATGATCCGACGCGGATTGGTGATCTTTGGCTAGCGGGAATCAGCTTCCGAGGCTTCACTTGTCTCGTAGACCCCGTCGGCGTAACCACGCGCATAGTCCCAGCTGGCGTAGGACGATGGGTCCGGAGCGTACGCGGGTTCGTGGACCCGGGCCCGGCCCTCGTCAAGGAGGTAGCGGAGGTTGCCGGCGAGCAGGTCCCAGTCGAAGAAATGCGGTTCCGCGCATCCCTCGCAGTCGACGATGAGGCCGCGGTAGCCGCGGGGCTCCAGCAAGGTCCGGAAGACGTCGAGGTCCCCGAGCTCGGCAAGTATCTCCTCGCGCTCGTGCGGCGAAAGAGGCTCCAGCAGTTCGGTGTCCTCAACCGGGTCGAGGCGCGCGAGCTCTGCTGTCGGGTCCTCGGGGTCGCCCGCGAACGGGTCGAGAGGCTCGTCGCTCACGCCGCCCACGCTACGCCGGAGCAAGCCCCTTAGTGGTCCCGATGGGCGACTCCAGGGGGTTGGCCGGTTTCGGATCGCGTGTTTCAACCTGTCCGCGAGACCGTTTTACGCATCTCATACGGTTGGCGGCGCTGGATTACTGCGTAGTACGACATATCCGGCACTGGATTGGTGGTTCCGGTTCTCTGGTCCCGCCTGCTGCCTGTGCGCCGATGCCGGTAGGCGGAGACCAAGCTGATCGTTTTTTGGCGCTTCTCGCCGCGCGGGTGCGCGATGATGCCCTCTTCCGCGCGCCCGAGCGCTCTCGCCGGCGGTCTTGCCGGCGGCCTTGGGAGTCCTAGGATGGGCCGGTAGGGCTCTTGTGCCGGTGCCTGATTCGCATGCCCGGCGGCTCATGGCCGCAGCCGGCGCCAGGACGGCGTTCCCCGCCATGGGGCCGTGGGTGTTCTGGGCAAAGCGTGGGGATATGGTTTTGATCGTTATGGGGAGTGGCGAGGTGCGGATGGAAGGTGTCATGAACAGTCCCGTTGTCCAGTCGATCGGGTCCGAGCCAGGGTCGATGCCGTCGGCGAAGCTGGCCATGCTGGGGCTGACCTTCGACGACGTACTGCTGCTGCCAGCGGAATCGGACGTCATGCCGGCGGATGCCGACACGTCCACCCGGTTGTCCAGGCACATCCGGCTGGCTGTTCCGTTGCTGTCCTCGGCGATGGACACCGTCACCGAGGCGCGGATGGCGATCGCGATGGCCCGGCAGGGCGGCGTGGGCGTGCTGCATCGCAACCTCTCCATCGAGGACCAGGCGCAGCAGGTCGACGTGGTGAAGCGTTCCGAATCAGGGATGATCACAACGCCTGTTACCTGCGGCCCGGATGCCACCATCGAGGACGCCAACGAGCTCATGGCCCGCTACCGCATTTCCGGGGTTCCGGTGACCGAACCGGATGGCCGGCTCGTGGGAATTGTCACGAATCGTGATATTCGATTTGAGCGGGACTATTCCCGGCTGGTGCGTGCGGTCATGACACCGATGCCGCTCGTTACGGCGCGGGTCGGGGTGTCCGCGGACGACGCGCTGTTGCTGCTGCGCCAGCACAAGATTGAGAAGCTTCCCCTGGTGGACGACGGTGACCGCCTGCGTGGACTGATCACGGTCAAGGACTTCACCAAGCGTGAGCAGTATCCGCGGGCAACCAAGGACGCGGATGGACGGCTGGTGGTCGGCGCCGCCATCGGGGTGGGGGATGACGCCTACAAGCGCGCGCAGATGCTTGTAGCGGCGGCCGTCGACTTCCTGGTGGTGGACACCGCGCATGGCCATGCGCGGGCTGTGCTGGACATGGTGCGGCGTATCAAGTCCGACCTGCCGACCCGCCTGGACGGTGGCCCTCTTGACGTGATCGCGGGCAATGTCGCGACCGCGGACGGCGCACGCGCGTTGGTCGACGCCGGTGCCGACGCCATCAAGGTGGGGGTGGGGCCCGGCTCGATCTGCACGACCCGGGTCGTGGCCGGGGTCGGGGTCCCGCAGGTCACCGCGATCTACGAATGCGCGCGCATCGCGCGGCAGGCGGCCGTCCCCGTGATTGGTGACGGCGGGATGCAGTACTCCGGCGATATCGCCAAGGCGATTGCCGTTGGTGCTGACTCGGTGATGCTTGGCAGTCTTCTTGCCGGAGTTGACGAGAGCCCAGGCGAACTGATCTTCATCAACGGCAAACAGTACAAGGCATACCGCGGGATGGGGTCGTTGGGCGCGATGCGCGGCCGGGGCACGGCTCGCTCCTATTCAAAGGACCGCTACTTTCAGGATGATGTTCTCTCCGACGACAAGCTTGTTCCGCAAGGTGTGGAGGGGCAGGTGCCCTACCGGGGGGCATTGGCCGCGGTCGCGCACCAGCTGGTCGGAGGCTTGCGCGCGGCTATGGGATACACCGGTTCGGCGACGGTCGGCGCCCTCCAGCAGGATGGCCGGCTGGTGCGTATCACCTCGGCCGGGCTCAAGGAGAGCCATGCGCACGACATTCAGATGACCGTCGAGGCGCCGAACTACAACACTCGATGATCAGTATCTGTGCCGTGGCCGGCCCGCGCGCGGCCGGCCGGCTTCCGTCGGCCCGGTCCCCGGTGACAGGCATCTGGTGACAGGCGCCCGGTGAGACATCCCCGGTGAGAGGACACAGTGACTGAGGTCGAGATCGGGATCGGGAAGAGCGGCCGCGTTGCCTTCGGGCTGGACGCCCTGGGCATCGTGCCATCGCGGCGGACCCGTGACCCCGCGGACGTCTCGCTGGCCTGGGAGATCGACGCCTATCGTTTCGACCTGCCGGTTGTCACCGCTCCGGCGGACGCGGTGACCTCGCCGGTGAGCGCCGTGAGCGTCGGTGGGCTCGGTGGTCTGGGCGTCGTTCACGTGGAGGGCGTGTGGAGCCGGCATGAGGAGCCCGATGCGCTGCTGGCGGAGCTCGCCACCCTCGATGCCGAGGCGGCCACCCGGCGGCTGCGCGAGCTCTATGCCGCGCCGATCCGACCGGAGCTGGTGGTCAAGCGGCTGGCGGAGATACGCGAATCCGGCGTCGTCACCGCTGCCGCGCTGCGTCCCCAACGGGTCGGGGCGCTATACCCGTTCCTCCTCGAGGCCGGTGGTATAGACCTGCTTGTCATCCATGCGCCAGCCGTGTCCGCCGAGCACCAGTCGCGGGCGGGTGAACCGTTGAACCTCAAGCGGTTCATCGGTGAGCTCGATGTGCCGGTCCTGGTGGGCGGGTGCGCGTCCTTCTCGACGGCCCTCCATCTGATGCGGACCGGGGCGGCTGGTGTGATCGTGGGTGTCGGACCGGGCGGGGCGGACACCACCCGCGCGGTGCTCGGGGTCGGGGTTCCGATGGCGACCGCCATCGCGGATGCGGCCGGGGCGCGCATGCGCTACCTGGATGAGTCCGGCGGTCGTTATGTCCATGTGATCGCCCATGGCGGTATGCGGACGGGCGGTGACATTGCCAAGGCCATTGCCTGTGGCGCTGACGCGGTGATGCTCGACGCGCCGCTGGCCGCCGCGGCCGAGGCGCCTGGCCACGGCGGGTACTGGTCCATGGATGTCCTGCATTCACGGCTGCCCCGCGGTGTCTGGGAGCGCGTACCTGTCACCGGGACGCTGCGCGAGATCCTGTTGGGCCCGGCTGCGGTTAATCCCGGCACCCTGAATCTTGCTGGTGCTCTGCGGACCGCCATGGCCACCACCGGTTATGCGACCGTGAAGGAGCTGCAGAAGGCGGAAGTTCTGGTCACCTCTACGCTCTGTTGACTGTCCGGCATCCCCTGCCGGCTGCCTCGTTTTCTGTCGCGTCCCGACCGGGCCGCGCGAGCCGGACAGCCTTGCCGCCGGGCGCTCGTAGTCGGCTACGCGACAGGTAATTTCCGGCGATACAGGCATAACGGGCGTTTCCGGTCTGGTTCAGATGCCGGGGTGACGTCGCCTTCAGGCGGCATGGCACCCTGGAACCGTCTGTTTCGGTCCGAAGGATGACACATGCGCATCGACGAGCACGGTCGCTGGGTCAGCGATGACGGCGCTTACGTCTGGGATGAGGCCGCCCAGGCGTGGCAGCCGTCGGCGCCGCGTCCCACCGGATCGGCGGGATCCACGGCTGCCCCCGCTACCGCCGACCCTGCCACGGATGGCATCGTGGTCGAGTCCACCGGCGCTTTCTCGTTGCTTTCCCTCCCGCGGAGCACAGCGGACCTACCCGCGGCGGACGATCTTTCGGTGGCGGGTGTGGACTGGCCGCGGTCGATCCGTGACGATACGGGGGGTCCCGGCGTCGGGCCGGGCATCCAGCCGGCCGTCGGGGGGGAACCGGCCAGCCCTGGTGGGTGGGACCGGCCCGACGGCACCCTGCTCGGCGCTGACCTGCTTGGTACTGATCTGCTCGGTACTGACCTGATCGGCACCGGTGTCCCCGCGGCGGGCAGGGCATCCGGGGATCCCGCCCCGGTATCTGACCCGATCGCCGGGGCCTGGCTCGCGGGGGCTGTGGGGGAGGGTGACATCCCGGCTGGTTCCGGTGATCTTGCCGGGGCTGATGTCCTCGGTGGCCGGGTGCCGGGCGCCGAGAAGATGTCACCAGGCCTGAGCCAGCATGCCCAGGATGATCGCGTAGCGTCCGCCCCGGGGTGGGACCCGGCTGAACGTGACCGTGGTGACCGCGTCCCTGCTGCTGCGCTGGAGGCGGGGGCGCGCAGCCGCGCCGGCTCCAGCGGTGCGCGTACCCATGGGCGTCGGCGACGCGCTACGGCGAGTGCCCGAGCGACCCGGTCCGGCCCGTTGACCGGGCCCGCCGACGGGGAGACCCGCGGGTTCCCGCGAGGTATCTCACCGCTGCCGCGTTCCGCGCTTATCGGTGGAGCGGCGGTTTTGGCGCTTCTGCTCGGCTTCGGTGGGTGGCTGCTTTTCGGCCACGCCGGTGAGCACACCGTGAGCCACGGACCAGCCAAGGTCGCGGCGAGTGTTTCGGCGGGATACCCGCGGCAGTACTCCGGACCGGTACGCACGGCCTATCTGGATGAGTGTGTCCAAGTCAGCGGGGGGCTGCGGGCCTACTGCGCATGCACGCTGGAGAAGCTGGAAGCCACCTACCCGGAGGACCAGTACGTCGCCTTCAACAACAATGTTAATTCTTCCGACTCGACCAAGGTCGTTCGTGAGATCGCGGACCAGTGTGTGAGCGCCGGATGATGAGCACTAGTGTATGCTCGGGCTATCCGTTTTTTCGCGTTTCCTGGGCATATACGCCCTTTACCTGGGGGGCAGGACATGCCCACCGACGACTTCGGGCGCTGGTTGAGCGACGATGGCGCGTGGGTGTGGGACAGCGCGGCCAAGATGTGGCGTCCGCGGGTGACGGCCGGTGATTCCGGTGACGCGGGTGGGCCTGTGACGGGGCCATCGGAGCGATCCGGTTCACCGGCGCGACGCGCGGATGACTTCTTTGCGGTGGAACGGGTCGGCGAGACCGACGACCGTCCGTATCAGCCGTCGGACCGAGAATCATCCTGGGATGTCACCGCTCCGGCATACCAGCCCTCGGAGCGTGACCCTGGCCGGCGCTCCGGCTCGGGCTCGCCCGCACGGCCGGCGGCTGCCGCGGTCGACCCCTTTGACGTCTCCTCCACCCATGACCGACCGCTTCCTCCCGCATACCCCTCCGTTGAGCACCCGCCGTATCCGGTCCGTCATGAACCGTGGACGGATGGTTTGCCGAACCAGGTTGATCCTGGGCGAGGCGTGCCAGGCCTGCCAGGAACGCCGGCCGGGCACGGGCCTGGGCATGGGAGCGGGCGCTGGGACCTGTCAGTGGGCAGCGCCGACGACGGGCACTCCGCGCGCGGCGCTGGTCTGGCCTGGCAGTCCTCGCCCGCGGGCCCAGGCACGGGCCGGGATCCCGGCGTGCGCGACCGCCAGCCCGAAGTTCCCCGCGGCTTCGGGCCCAACCGCTCAGAGGCTGTCGGCTCCGCTGAGGCCAGGCGCAACTGGCCGCCAGCCGACGACCGGCTAACGGCCTTCCCCGCCGCTGGTCAGGCCGCATCTGGTGCGCAGGCGTTCCAGCCGCCGGGGAACGCCACCGGCGCGGCCGCGGATCGGCCGGCCGGCGGCTCGACGGCCAGCTCGCCGCCCCCTCGAGGGTTCGCGGGCGCTACCGGGCGCCCCGCGGACCATGGGAGCAGCGGATATACGCCTACCGGCGCCGATGGTCCGCCGAGAGGCGGGCCTACTGGCGGCGCGAATGGCTACCCCGGTGGCCAGCAGCCGGACGGTTATGGCGTTCCGCAGGGTGACAGCTATGCGATCAGCGGTCACCAGCCTCCCGATTACCCGGGATCCGCGCGCGGCGCTGCCGGTGGGCGTGATGCCATCGCCCGCTCCGGCCGGCCCGTTGACGCCGGCAGCCAAAGAGGCTCCGGCAACAGGGCGTTCGATCAGACAGCGGAGTCCGGGCGGATGGAGCGCGATGACGCGAGGCGCCGCCCGGAGGCCGTGAGCCGGACAGTCCTGTTACCGGAGCCTCCCAGCCCGGCCGAGCCCAGCGCGGGCGGATACTCCGGCTATCCGCCAGGCAGGCCGGTTCCTCGCCGCTCCGGTACGGACGACCGGGCCTTCGCGCCACCGGACGGGCCCGCGCGGACGGCCGCGAGACGAGCGGATGCCAGCGGCCGTGCCACGATCCCCCCCCCGCTTCACCGGGACCCGGCCGGACCTCGCGTTGATCCGCTCACCGCGCCGCGAACACCCCTGGGGCCGGCGACCGCCCTGCCGCTGCCCGCCCTGCCGCTGCCCGCCCTGCCGCCGGCTCCGCCATCGTCGGGGAGCCATGCGGCTGGCACGGCGGCTGGCGGCACGCCTGAGCTGGACCGGGACAGTCATCACCCCGTGCGGGCTCCCGCCTGGGACAGCGGTCCGCTGTCCCAGGGCGTGCCACTTGCCGCGCTGCCGCCTCAACCGCCGGTGGAAGCCGCGATGACCGAGGCTTTGCGGCTGGAGCCCGCGCCGGAGAGCGTTGAGGACGACGGTTGGAAGCCGTCCACCACCGTCCGGAAGAAGACGGACCGCGGTGGTGCGGCACCCCCGCGAGTATCGTCCGCGCGGGCGTCGTCCGCCGACGCGATCTCAGGCATGGCGACGAAGGGGGCGAAGGAACGCCGCCGGGCACTGAGCGGGCGGACAGCGGTCTCCGCGAGGCGTGGCGGCAACGCCCCCGGTAATCGGCGTGGCGTGGCGAGCCGGACCGACTTCGACCCTGATCTCACCGGCGACACCGACCTGACCGACGATATTGATATTGACGACGAGGATGACTACCCGTCCGGAATCTTCGCGCGCTATCGACACGGCTGGGTGGGCCCGCTCGCCATCGCGGTACTGGTATCACTCGTCGCGATCGGCGTGTATGTCATGGTGACCGGTGGAAAGAGCGCCTCGGAGGCGGCGCCGACGTCGGTGGCGTCCGCCTCGCGGTCCGCGGGGTCGCAGACATCGACGACGAGTAATCCGGACGCGGCTGCGGGGCTGGCACTGATCGATGGCGCCTACCGTTGCTACCAGGCGGACAGCGCGGACCTCAAGCCGCTGGCGGCACTTCCGGACAAGCTCGTGATCCCGATGGGGCGAGGGGCCTACAGCTGGAACGCTCAGCAGGGTACCTACACGATCGCCAAGAACAGCCTGAGCACCGAGACCGAGATCTTCGCCGATGTGCAGTTCACCGCTGGGCCGCTCAAGGACGTCAAGGCGTTGTTTTTCAACCGCGTGCGACAGGGCGACGCGGGCAAGGACGTGGGTGGTCTGACATTCGAGGACGGGACCAACCGGTGGTGCGCGATCAATTAGCGCGACTGGCAAGAGAGGCGTGGATCAAGGAGCGGGGCTGGGATGCGTGCGCTCATGGTTCGCTGGGCCGTCCCGGCGGATCCAGGCAGCCCGGCCGAGGGCGTCCTGGCCGGTCTCGGTGATCGCCTGCTCCGGTGGCCGTGCCGAGCGTCAGAACAACGGGTGACAATGCACGATGCAGGGAACAAAACTCCCTTTTTTGATCTCCTGGATACCTGTTGACCAGGACCCAGTGCCCAGGTTTCAACCGGGGTGCGGCAGGATCAGGTCCCATGCTCCGATCTGACTGTGTGACCGGCGCTGACCCGGTACGACCTGGCAGCCTTTCGGACTCCGGCGTCTGCGCCACGACCAGCTCGTATCGTCCGATCATGGCCCGACCGGACGGTTGGGGCGGTGGCTCTCTGGACCGCCGGAAGCTGCTGAGCCTGGCTGGAATGACCGCCGCCGCCCTGCCGCTTGCCGCGTGCGGCGGGGGCTCCGACGGATCGCAAGCGTCGAGATCCATCCGGATCGGTTATGTGAGCCCGCAGACCGGGTCGTTGGCCGCATTCGGCGTCGCGGACAGGTACGTCACCGACTCGATGCGTTCCTTCTACCGGCGTGGCCTGACCATAGGCACTCGGACCTACCCGGTGGACATCGTTTTCCGGGACAGCCAGTCCGACCGGACCAGGGCGGCTCAGGCGGCCAGCGACCTGATTTTCATCGATGGCGTGGACGTCGTGCTGGTCGGGTCGACGCTGGACACGGTCAACCCGGTTGCGGACCAGTGCGAGGCGAATGAGGTGCCATGCATCTCCACCGCGGCTCCGTGGCAGTCGTGGTTCTCCGGGCGCGGTGGCGACCTCACGAAGCCGTTTAAATGGACCTATCACTTCTTCTGGGGCCTGGAGGATGTGATCCAGGTTTACCTGGGAATGTGGGCGCAGCTCGGCACCAACAAGAAAGTCGGGGCGCTGTGGCCAGATGACCCCGATGGCAGGGCGTTCGCCGGGGCCTTCCCGCAGGCGATTGCCGGGCATGGCTACTCCTTGGCGGCGCAACCCGCGATCCCGGCCAACACAACAGATTTCAGCCCGTTGGTGAGCCAGTTCAAGAGCAAGGGAGTGGATATCCTGACCGGGGTGATGACAGCGGCCGACTTTGCCTTGTTCTGGCGGGAGGCAGTCCGGCAGGATTTCAAGCCAAAGATCGTAACGGTGGCGAAGGCCTTGCTGTTCCCGGCGTCGGTCCTGGAACTCGGAACGAATGCGAGCAACCTTGGCACCGAGGTCTGGTGGTCACCTGTGCACCGTTTTCGGAGCTCGTTGACGGGGGCCACCCCCCAGGCGCTCGCCGACGACTTCACCGCGAAGACCGGGAAGCCATGGCTGCAGACCCTTGGCTTCGTGCACGCGCTGTACGAGGTTGCCACCGAAGCGCTGGCCCAGGTCGGCTCCCTCGGTGACCGGGCGGCACTCGCGGATGCCATCGGTAAACTGCGTATCAACACGATAGTGGGGCCGCTCGCCTTCGGCGGTTTGGCGAACATCCCCAAGAACGTCGCGAAGACACCTTTGGTCGGCGGTCAGTGGCGCCCGGAAGAGAACAAGGGATACAAGCTTGTGATCGTCGGTGAAGATTCGGACAGCAGCATTGTTTCGCAGTCGGACCGGGTGCAGCAGTACGGCTGATGCGATAAAGGAGTGGGGCCGACAATATCCCAGCCGCCTGCGGCCGTAACGTCCCGTACGGCCGAGGGCGAGTTGATCAGTATTCTTTGGGGTCGCCCTCGGCCGGCTGTGGGCCCGGGTTCAGGTCCGCGCTACCGCTCGGGACATGGTGTGTTCGACCACCGAGATGAGCGCGCTTTTCGTGGAGTCACGGTTCCGCGCGTCGCAGGTGATGATCGGTACGGCCTGGTTGATCTGCAAGGCCTCCCGAACATCGTCGATGGAATGCCGCAGGATACCGTCGAAGCAGTTCACGCCTACGACGAACGGCAGCTGTCGCTGCTCGAAATAGTCGACCGCGGCGAAACAGTCGGCCAACCGCCGCGTATCGGCCAGCACGATGGCACCGATCGCGCCGCGGACGATGTCGTCCCACATAAACCAGAAACGGTACTGTCCTGGCGTACCGAACAGATACAGGATCAGATCCTCATCCAGGGAGACCCGCCCGAAGTCCATGGCGACGGTGGTTGTCGTCTTGTCGGTCAGGTGGGTCAGGTCGTCGACGTGCGCCCCGGCTTCGGTCATCACAGCCTCAGTGCGCAGGGGCACAATCTCCGACACCGAACCCACGAAGGTCGTCTTGCCGGCACCGAAACCGCCAGCAACAACAATCTTGACTGATGTCGTGGCGACGGATGAATTGACCCGTCGGTGGTCAGAGTTTTCGAAGGCCACTGAGAACCCTTTCGAGCAGCGCGAGGTCTGGCGCCTCGTCGCGGTCCGGTTGCTGGTGTACCCGGACGTAACCTTCGTCCGCCATGTCGCCTACCAGCACCCTTGCGACGCCGAGGGGAACCCGCAGGCCAGCGGCGATCTCCGCGATCGATCGCACATGCTGGCACATGGCGGCAATTGTCTGTTGCTCCAGGGCAAGGTCAATTGCCCGTTCCTCGCCGAGGGTTGTCGTGAAGACCAACGCCTCGATGGCAAGTTCGTACCGTGAGCGCGTTCTTCCACCGGTCATCGCGTAGGGACGGACAACCGGCCCGGGGGCGTTCTCGGGATCAATGCTCACCCTGACCCCCTGTGTTCCCGTCGGTTCACCGCGGAAGGATCCCCTGCAGCTCGGCCCGTAGTGCCGGCGTCAGAACGTCCATCGCCCGGGTTACCAGCAGCGCCATCTCATACCCCACAAGCCCGATGTCGCACGACGGCGCCGCGAGGACCGCCATGCTGGCGCCGTCGCTGATCGCCATGATGAACAGGAAGCCGTGCTCCATCTCGACAACAGTCTGCGTCACGTTGCCCGCTTCGAAGACCCGGGCAGCGCCCTGGGTCAGGCTCACCAGGCCCGAGGCGACGGCCGCCAGCTGGTCCGCGCGGTCGCGGGGGAATCCGTCCGATACGGCCAGAAGCAGACCCTCCGC
>NZ_CAKJTO010000093.1:0-19397 GCF_917627405.1 Protofrankia sp. Cj5 | reverse complement strand
AGCGCCCGGCTCTAGGGGACGCGGCGTCGCGGGGCTGGGGCACGCGCCCCAGCCCCGCTCCTTGATCCACGCCCCTATTGCCGGGCGCTCTTGGCCATCAACTCCAGTCACGGCCCAGCCACGCCCATGGGTTCATCCATATTTTGTGTGGTGTTCGCTCCGGGGCTATGTCGGCACGCTGGACATGGCTGCGGCCGGGACAATCAACGGGACCGGTACCAGCCCGAGCAGGAGCTACCGCACGGGGGCAACAGAGGACCCAACCGTAGCCGAACGCGTGGGCACAGGTCAGCCGGCTAGGTGGCGTTCTCGACGAGGTCTCGGCCGATGTCAGGAGCTCGTGAGGATGACGAGTCGCTGGGTCGCTCGCGTCATCGCTACATAGCGGTCGACCGCTCCTTCGATGCCGTCGCCGAACCCCTCCGGGTCAATGAGGACAACCAGGTCGAACTCGAGCCCCTTTGACAGCTCCGGGGTCAGCGACCGGACGCGGGAGGTCGCCCGGAACGCGGGATCGCCGATGACGCAGGCGATCCCGTCGGCCTGCGCGGCAAGCCAGGTATCGAGGATCGAGCCCAGGTCCGAAGCTGATCCGTGCATGACGGGGATATCGCCGCCACGGATGGAGGTCGGCACGTTGGCGTCCGGAAGCACAGCCCGGATGACCGGCTCGGCTTCCGCCATGACCTCTTCCGGCGTCCGGTAGTTGATGCTCAGGGAGGCCAGGTTGATCTGGCCGAGTCCGATCCGCTCGAGCCGTTCCTGCCACGACTCTGTGAACCCGTGCCTGGCCTGGGCACGGTCCCCGACGATGGTGAAGCTCCGGGACGGGCAGCGCAGCAGCAGCATCTGCCACTCCGCGTCGGTCAGTTCCTGAGCCTCGTCCACGACGATGTGCGCGAACGGGCCGGCGAGCAGGTCCGGGTCGGTACTGGGCGGTGCGGTCCCGTCGGCTAGGACGTTCTGGAAGTCCTCGCCGCGCAGCATCGTCACCAGGCCTACGCCGTATTCATCATCGGCAGCCTGGATCAGGTTGTCGACGACCTTGGCCATCTGCTCGCACTCGGCGGCGACAGCGGCGTTATGTCGGCGCTTACGCCGGGACGCCCGCGGGTCGCCGAGCCGCTGCCGGGCCGCGTCCAGGAGCGGCAGATCGGACACCGTCCAGGCCTGGGTGTCCCCGCGCTGCAGCGCCTGAACGTCATCGGGGCTGAGCCAGGGAGCGCACTTGCGCAGGTAGGCGGGTACCGACCACAGGTCCGCGACGAGGTCAGCCGCTTCGAGCAGCGGCCACGCCCGGTTGAAGGTCGTAAGCAGCTCCTCGTTCCGCGGCAGCGACTTCCGGAGCAGGTCAGCTGAGACGTCGCCATCGTGCTTGTCCGTTATGATCGCGATCAGCTCCGCCCAGATCCGCTCGCGCGCATCGTTGTGCGGAGTACCGGGGTCTGGTGCGTCGAACGCCTCGGCCCAATCGTCGGCGCTCAACCAGATGTCAGACCAGTGGGTCGTGACCGTCATGCCCGTGGCGGGCGGCTCCTCGTAGAACCTAACGGCCGTCTCGATCGCCTTCACCAGGTCCGCGGACGACTTCAGGAGGGCCACGTCCGGGTCGGTCTCGACCGCTGCCGCGGCTCCCTCGGCGACGAGGTCCCGCAGGGTGCAGGTCTGCACGCCCTCCTCGCCGACACTGGGCAGGACGTCTGCGACGTAAGCCAGGTAGGGCTGGTGTGGACCGACGAACAGCACGCCGCCCCGGCGGCGACCGAGGCGAGGGTCGGAGTAGAGAAGGTAGGCGGAGCGGTGCAGAGCGACAACGGTCTTCCCCGTACCGGGACCGCCGTCGACGACGAGAGCGCCGTCGGAGCCCGCGCGGATGATAGCGTCCTGATCGGCCTGGATGGTGCCGAGCACGTCCCGCATCCGGGGCGACCGGTTGCTGGCCAGGCTGGCGATGAAGGCGGACTGGTCGTCGAGCGCGGCGTGCCCGTCAAACCCGTCCACAGTGAACACCTCATCCCAGTAGTCGCTGACCCGGCCGCGGGTCCAGCGATACCTGCGGCGGCTTGCCAGACCCATCGGGTTGGCGTGGGTCGCCCCGAAGAACGGCTCAGCCGCGGGGGAACGCCAGTCGAGCAGCAGCCGGCGACCCCCGCTGTCCGTGAGGCCAAGTCGTCCGACGTACAGGGGCTCGGGGTTGTCCGCGCTGACGATGCGTCCGAGACACAGATCCAAACCGAAGCGACGCAGGGCGCGCAGGCGAGCGGTCAGCCGGTGGATCTCCATATCCCGCTCCATCGCCTCCCGGCCTATGCCGCCGGGCGCTTTGCGCTCGGCGTCGAGGCGGTCGGACAGCTCCGTGATCGAGTGCTCGAGACTCTCCGCGATAGCCGCGAAGTGCCGCTCGTCGCCGGCGATCAGTGTCGGGTCGGCCTTGGGGGTGAGATGGTCGGGAAGGTCGAACGCGCTGGCGATCAGGGGGTTCACGTCGTCGGTTCCGATCTGGGGTTCGTGACCTTGGGGCCTGTCTGGCAAATCTTCGATCGCGCGGATCGATGCCCAGCAGGCACCCCGCCGCATCGCTCCCGTACCCCGCTTCGCGCCGCACGGGGACCCCGCTGTCCGCAGCCTTGCGAACCGCCTGCTGGATCACCACCCGCATCGACCAATATCCACCAGGCAGGCCCTGGGGGTCTCGCCCGTACGTCCTCGCGGGGGACGCCTCTGCGTGTGGCCGATCCTGCGTAGCGCAGCCGCGTCAGCGGGATCCTCTCTCCGTCGGAGACCTGGCCTGCGATGTAGGCGAACGCGCCGCAGTGACAGATATGCAGGTCGGCGAGTTGAGCCGGCGGGATGCTGACCCGCGAAGCGGTCACCCGGGCATCACCGACGTATATTCTATGATCCGCCGTGCCGTTGGCGCCGCCACCCCTCAACTGGCATCGCCGTTGAGACGGAACAGTCGGTGGTCCTGGTGTAGGCCACGCCTCGCTGTCCTCCCAGCCCGTCAGTGGGCGGATGCGGTCGTATCCTTCTTCCGCGATCTACAGGCATCGGAGTGAGGAGTCGGGGTGGCCTTGCTGGGCGGGGCGGCACATGGGAACGACGACGTTCGCATACTGCGGTCCGCGCTCGCGGTGGCCTTCTCCAACCAGACCGCCGCGCACCACCTTCTTCTGGAGATCGGCATCCCGGCCGACCGGCATCTCGACTGGGTCGGACTCAACGCGACGCTGTGGTGGGCGGAGACGTTCCGCTCGTTCGAGAACGGAATCGCCGTCGACCCCTACCGTCGGATCGCGCGGGCCGCGCTCGAGATGTTTCCGGGCAACCCGGTGTTTCAGCGATTCGCCGACCTGCCTGTGGTTGATCCGCCGCCGGTACCGCCGGTACCGCGTGATGATGACGCCCGTGACAGCCCCGGCGAATCCGCGGACACAGACGACACGGTACGGGAGCCTGTCACGTCCGTGCCGACATCTGTTCCTGAGTCACGCGCCCTGACCGCAACCGGCCCAGACAGGCCGCCTGAGACCGACGAACCGCATGCCGCCGCCGCTCCAACCATCCTGCCTACGCCGACGAAAGAGGCCTGGCCACGCCATACTCGGCCAGGCCGTACTCGGGCCCGAACGATCGGACTGGCAAGCGGCCTGATCGCCGTGACGGTGGCCGTTGCGGTGACAGCTGTCCTTGTGTTCGCCCCCAGCGGGGACGACGCTCGGACGGGTCCGGACCGCAGGGTAACCGCAGCACCGCCAGCTGTGCCGTTCGGCGGATTCGACACGGCCCGGCCGATGCTGCTGAAGGGGCAGACCAGCAATGTGACCAGCGTGGCTATCAACGGTTCTGGAACGGTGGCCGCGACTGGCGGCGAGAACGGAAAAATCATTCTCTATGACACGTCCTCCGGAAAAAGCACAGCAACCCTGATCGGGGTCCATTCCGGTCGTGTCGACGCTCTCGCGTTCAGCCCGGACGGAACAATTCTCGCCAGCGGTGGAATGGACAAGACTGTCGTTCTGTGGGATCTCGCGGGACATGCACCGCCGAGGCGAATGACAGGGCACCGCGATAACATCCGCTCGCTGTCGTTCTCGCCGGATGGTGCCACGCTGGTCAGCGCGAGCCAGGATCACACCGCCCGGGTCTGGAATATCGCCACGGGTGAAGCGGGGGTGGTACAAGCGGACGGCGAACTCTGGAGTACGGAGGTGGATCCGACCGGGCGCTGGTTCGTCACTGTCGCCGAACCAGCCAGGCCGGGCACACCGGATTCGCAGGGAAAAATAGTCCTCTGGGATATCAACCGCCTACAGCCGGTGGGAGAACCCGCATATGCACCGGGATCGGTCTTCACGGCCTCCTTCAACCCGAACGGAACGATGCTCGCGACCGGCCAGGACAACGGCGGTCCGATTGTGCTGTGGCATGTCGACCAGACCGGCGTGCATTTCGCCTCGGACCTGAACGGCCATGGCGGCGGGGTGCTGTGTCTCGACTTCACTCCGGACGGCCGGACGCTGGTGTCCGGCGCCTACGACAACACAGTGCTACTGCAGTGGGACGTAACCAGCGGCAACGTCGAAACCAAATCCCTGACTGAACCGCCGGGCACCGCTGCGGGCGGGTCGCATGTGCGCGAGCTGCATATCAGCGCGAATGGCGCTGCGCTGGTCTACGCGGGCGACCGAATGGATGCTTGGTTGTGGCGCCGTGCCGACTGACTATCGCTTTTGCGATGACCGCGCTTGTCGTTCAGCCTGCCTGGTCTGTCAATATGACCCCGGTCGATCATGAGTGCGGCTCACCACACCTAACCGGTCCGTCACCGCGGGTCAACCCGCCCGGAGACTGGGCCACCTGGACCGTCGTACGCGCCGGTCCAGGCGGCCCGGCGATTCAGGGCTTCACCACGCTCCAGCGTTCGGCCGGGATGTCCTGGCACTCGTAAAGCGAGGCGTAACCACTCTGGCCGTCGGGAGACAGCAGACACAGGTGGTTCGCCTCGTTACGGAAGCGGATGGTCCCGTCTGGGTAGCTCTCGGCCAGCCAACGCTGGCCAGCCCCGTCGACGCCGCGGGGGGCGTCGCACACCTGGAGCACGGCAGCCGTTGTCTTGGTGGCGTGCTCGTCCCGGCTGCCCAGGCACCAAAGGTCACCGTCCAGGCTCTTGATTCGGACCAGGTTGTCGTCCGGGCTAATCCGCTGGATGTTCCAGCCGAAATCTTGCTTCTCCCACAACCACCAATAGATCCACCAGCTGGCGGGCGGCTTGGATGCGGTATAGACCTCGGTGTTGGCGACCTTGCCGATCCGCCGCAGCCGGCCATTGAACGCGGATTCGAGTCGCACGTTCGCGTCAGTCGTCTGCCAGTTTGTAGGGAGGGAGGAAGGGCTGTCCCACCACCGCTGGGCAGCGTCCTGGGTGCACGGCGCCGCGGTCACCGAGTTGCCAGCCGGAGTCAGGCAGAGCCCGGGGAAGGCCACGCTCTGCCAGCGTTGTGGTCCGCCGTTGTCGTCGTTCGGCACCGGGTCGTCCTCAAGATGGCTGATCGTCCACTGCGAGCGCGGGTCATCGCACGTGTCGGCGACGATCCGGGAGGACACGTCCCGGCGGGCGTCCGGCGCGACCGCGACGCAGTCTCCGGTGCCGACGTTGCGCAGGTAGTGGGTGAGCGAGTCGGTGGTGTACATCCGGTAGGTCTGGTTGTTGTCGTAGCGGGCGTCCCCGATCGCGATCGAACGGTCCGGGTTCTCCTGCAGCAGACGGCCGCTCGGTGTGGCCAGCACGGTGCCGTAGACGCGGGCCGGGGCTGGCGGCTGGGCCGGCGGCGGTGTCCGGGCAAAGTCCACAGGCACGTGGTCGGATCCAGCACCCCTCGGAATGGTCGCGGTGAACGCTGGCAGGCCGTGCGTTATCGCGTAGTCCAGCTCACTCGGGTTGTTGCCGTTGATGAACGTCGGCTGACCCGTGCGGACCAGGGTCTCATCAGCGCGCAGATGCAGCGACTGGTTGCGGGCCTCGTCGTCGGAACGGTTGAGGATGTTCAGGTTGAAGTCGCCGACCAGGACCCAGTTGCGGCCATCGGTGGCCGCGAAGTTCCGGACCTGGTTGAGCAGTCCGGGCACGTCCTCGCCGCGGGCATGCGTGTTCCAATACCAGGTGTTCCCGAACCGCAGACCGAGCAGCGGACGCGCCCGGTAACGGTTGTTCGGGGCGTTCGGGTTCGGGTCGTAGGCCGGGTTCTCGAGCACGCGGACCTCATCGGCCTGGGAATCGGTGACCATCGCCACGTTCATCTGGCCGCCGTCCCACGTGTCCAGGCCCGTGTCACCGACCCGGCGGGGGTCTGTCTGCAGGAAGTACACGTAACGGTTGCTGCCGCTCGGGCCACCCGGCCAGGTCACCTGCGTGACCGAACCGGGGAAGGGGCTGGGGCGGGACGGATTGAGCCGGATCTGCCGGAAGTTGCTCCGGTCCATGCTCGCCGGCATCGGCGGCCCGCTGCCGGCCTCCTGCAGCGCCACCACCGCGTTGTGCGCGGTCAGCCGCTGGATCTCCGACCGCCAGGTCAATCCGTTGTCGGAGCCGTGCATGTTGTACGTGGCGAACGACGACGTGCCGTCGTTGTTCACGGCCTGCGCCGCCGAGGTGCTCAGCGTCAATGTCGTGGCCAGGACCGCCGGCCCGGCCAGGAAAGCGACCACGGCGGCGATCCAGCGCCGTCGACGGTCCCGTGTCGTCGGATTGTTGTACCTCGGCTCGGGCAACCGCCGTGGTGCGGCAGTACGTCGTCGCGTCACGGCAGTGATCGCGTCGATTAATGGCATGAAGGGTCCTTCCGGTCAATAATCGCGGCGGCGCCTGCCGGCGGCACTGCTCGTACCGGCTGGCCTGCGTCTCGAAACACGTGGGAACCTCCTGCGTTCGAGTGGACGCTCCTCTCATCGGCACCGCGGAGGAACGCGTAGCGATCGTCCGATCTTGCTGTTGCCCAGCCGCCGATGGCCTCGCCCCCGTACCGGGCCCTGGTCCGCTACGGGGCATCGAAGGTTACGGAGCTTGACGTTAGCGACTATAGGAAAATCGCCGCTGTCGTGTATCTCGGAAGCCTGTCGGAAAACTGTCATGTATATACATGACGAAATCATGGCAGCTGGGAGGCGGTACACGACGCGATGCCCGCCGAAAAGGTATTCGCGCCGGTCAGGGCTATACCGCCGATGGGCTCACCAAGGGTCTTGTTGCCGATGCCCGCCCGATCGGATGCTGGGGCCAGCTCACGGCCCGCGACATCCAGCGTTACTTCACCACGGGATGAACGCTGATAATCTTGTTGCCGAACCCGGCAGGCACATGACACACCTTCAGTTGATCAGTTGAGCAACCGCTGTTTAATACAGATCGTTTTTGGGGGAAACATGCCACCGGGTTGATCGGCATGCCCGGCTATGGACCCACCCGGCGTGGCCCGCAGGCATGCCCACGACTCGTCACCTACAGCAAGATCTCTAAACCAGGTGAATGTTTACGACAAGATGACCTTCAGTTGCGGAAGCATGGAGCGTGAGCTAACCCGCGAGGAGCTGTTTGAGTCACTCTGGGACCGGATTGTCGTGGAGCTTGAGCGAAAGCCATTCTGAGCGGGCGTGTTGCACTCCATTGGCGGTCGCTTTAGTTGTGTGTTTATCGTGTCGAGTCTTGTTTATGATGTGAATGGATTTGCTAGGTAGTATGTGAGCCAGTTTATAGACGTGGCTCAGGTCTGCGCGAACCATCAGTGATATTGCGCGCTGCGACGGCAGGAATCTTGTCGTCGGTCGCTTTTACGGAGTACTCCCAGCCGCCGGCAAAGGGCTAGCCGACTGCCGCAGAGGCGTGTCCTGCGAATCAGAGAAGATCTCAAACCCGTCCTCTACCACCGCAACATGCCTCCGCAAATCCTCCGGGTGGATATCGCTCAGGTACTGGGCCGGAATGCCCGCTGCCTGTATGCCCGGCAGTTCAACACCCTCCCCGTTAATCTCGTAGATTTCCACTCCCAGGAGCGGCTCTGCGCTGTTGTAGGGTGTACTGCCAAGTACAGCCGAACCGGTGACGCCGTTGCGGTCTACGAACGTGACCTGGATGATCCAGTTAGGGTAGTCCCCATACCGGCCGTCGTTCGGCATAGAACCCACTACGATCCAACCTGCATCCCGGGCCACTTGCTCGGCTCTCGCTTGATTGGGCGACTTCCCAGTGTCCGCGCCGCAGCCAACCAGAATGGGAATGACGATAAGCGCCAACACGATCAGGAGTGTTCTGCTAAGAGCTTTCCAGGGGATCACGTCGATTCCTCAACTTCCGTATTGAGCTTCATTTTTGGCGGCCGCCAAAATGCTAGCTCTATTTATGCATGTCGTGATCTTGGTGGCAAGCATGAGCGTTCTGCATTATTCGATAGCGTTGCCACCGGCAGGTCGGCGTGTTGAGTAGCGGGCAGGCGTGGTCAACCTGACCGTCTGCTTGACACGTGACTGGCAGTGATATCCGTACCGGCACACCTGAAATCTGGTCTGTCGGCGGTTGCGGTTGCGGTTGCGGTTCGGAATCAGGCCGTATCGCGCTACAATGAATGTATACCGGTCTCGCGAGAAACCACTCTCGCCCCTCGGACCCATGGAGATAATCGTCATGACCTCACCCCGCCACCAGCTCACCACCGACGTTCACCTCGTCTTGCTGAAAGGCAATGACGTTCTCTTCGGCTGCCGCCAGAACACTGGCTACGAGGACGGTGCTTATCACCTGCCCTCCGGCCACCTCGAAGCCGGGGAGTCGGTAGTCGCTGCCCTGATTCGCGAGGCCAAGGAAGAAATCGGCGTCACGATTCAACCCGAAGCCGTCGAGTTCGCACACGTCATGCACAGCTCGTCCAGCGGTGGCCGCGCCGCCTTCTTCTTCACGGTGCGCGGCTGGGAGGGTGAGCCGGAGAATCACGAACCCGACAAGTGCAGCGAACTCCGCTGGTTCCCGCTCGACGAGCTGCCCGCCCACATGATCGCCTACTGCCGTACGGCCCTGGAGCACATCGCCGCCGGCCAGCCCTTCTCGGTCTACGGCTGGTAGCGGTGTCCGGGTACCACTCTGGCCCGGTGGTCTGCTTCAGCTACCTGGCCGCCGCGTCCCTGTGGAACGTCGAGCGTTTTCCGCCTGCCAACCATGGGGCCGAGGTCCAGCGGGCCGAGGCCTCGATTGCGGCTGACGGCCCGATGGTCGCGGCTGTCCTGGCCGCCCTCGACGTCCCGGCCCTCGTGATCAGCAACAACTTCGGTGACGACGCCCAAGGCGACCAGGTACAGGCGTGGCTCCACCGGCGTCGGGTGGCGGCAACGGCCGAGGTGGTACCCGGCATGGCCACGCCGCAGATTGTGATCGTGGCTGACGAGCAGGGCACTCGCACCTGGTTCCCGTACCTGCCCGGGGTGGCCGAGGCCCTGGCCACCGCGGATCTATCGTCGCTGGCCAGAGCCTCGTTCGCCTACATCGACTGTTACCAGCTCATCGAGACCGCAGCCGTCCGCGCGGTGCATGCCACGCGGACGGCTGGTGTGCCGATGCTGCTCAACCTGGGCGGCTCGGCGCTCTCGTCGGCGGTGACCGCCGCAATCCGCGGTTGTCCGGACATCCTGATCCAAACCAACGTTGATGACGTCGAGCACGAGGCCGCCCCGGCGATGGCGGCGTCCCTGCTGCACGCGACGGGCGCCCGGCGGGTGGTGGTCACGGCCGGGGCGTCCGGTGCCGTGGCGGTCGAAGATGAGCGGCGGCTGCGGGTTCCGGCATTCAAGGTGCAGGTGCGGCACACCCACTGCGCCGGTGCCGCGTTCTCTGCCGGCCTGCTGTACGGGCTGGTTCGGGGCTGGCCAATGCGGAACGCCTTGGAGGTGGCCGCTGCCAGCGGCGCCCTGCGCTGCGAGCGGGCTCACGATGAAGCGTTGCCGACGCTTGCCGAGTTGACGGCCGTTGTCGAGTCGCGCGGACATCATCCGGCCGTGGTCGCCAGTTAGAAGAGGTCCCAGTCCCGGAGCATTCCGGTCAGCTCGTCGAGCCGCCCGCGTGTCATTCGCTTGCGGGCGGCTTCGGCGGCCGACTCCTGGACGGCCCCGAACTGCCACCAGCGCTCGCCGGTTGTGCGGTCCATGACCAGGAAGCGATCCTTCACTGCCGGGCCGCGGATGACCAGCGACACCGTGTACGGCTCGGCCACCACGGCATGCACCATCGAGTGGTGCAGGGCGTAGGCGTAGCCAGCCTGCTCCTGCCGGACCTGCAGCGCGGCCAGGCTGCCCGGCTCGGGCTCGGTGTCTACGTCGACGTCGCCGAACAGGTAATGCCGGTACTCGCCGCGCAGGATCAGGCTGGCATACGACCAGCGGTGGTTGTGCGGCCGGTCGAAGTAGCCGGGCAGGAAGACATGCAGCCGCACCCGGATGCCGGCGGCGTCCTGATACAGCACGATCTTGTCCAGGATGTCGTAGTGCTCGGCGAGTGCCAGCAGTTCCGGCCGTGCCGGCAGGCTGAGCAGGGCGCCCCGTACGACGTCCGGGTCGTCGGCGAGCTGCGTGAGTGCCTTCCGGGTGGCGTGCTCCACGGCGTCGATGTCGTTCCAGTCCAGCGCGTGCAGCGGCTCGATGATGTGATCCATCTGGATCTTCCTTCCTAGTCTTCGGGCTTGGCGCTGGACTTCCACAGCCGGCAAACCGGCACGATGTCGGGCTCGATAGCACACGACGAGCCGCCCATAACGATCTGTTCTGCCGGGCAGCCGCCCTGGCAAGACGCGACCTTGCAGCCGCCGCAGGCGCTCGTGACCAGCGGACGGGTGAACAGGTCGAACTCGTTGTCACTGCGGTTGAGCACCACCTGGCCGTCCTGCATCCGGGCGAAGTACAGATCGGTGTCGAACAGGTAGGAGCAGACGTAGCATCTGCCGTCGGGAAAGATCGAGATTCTGTCCAGCGTCCGCCCGATGCAGCCCTGGTAGCCCTCGGCGGCGTAGCGGGCCATCTGGTCGCGGCGGGCGTAGGTCGGCTGGTACCAGACCCGCGTCTGGTAGCCGGGCGCGGTCTCGTTGAGCACGTCGCAAAACGTCACCCACTCCCGAGGGCTCATCGCCATGTCGGCGTTGCCGTGCCCGACGCCGATGGTCGAGAAGACGTGGAACTTCACCAGGGACACGCCGAGCTCATCGGCGAGGTCCAGCAGCTTGAGCGCGTCACCCCGGTTGGCCTGGTTGACGGTGCAGATGATCCGGGTGTCGAAACCGCGGCTGGTCAGTTCGGCCGTCGTCTCCAGCGCGGTGTCGAACGTGCCGGCGCCGCGCACCCGGTCGTGGGAGCCAGCGCTGCCGCCGTCGAGGCTGACTTGGACGTAGGCGAAATCCTCCGGCTCCAGCTGCCGGAACTTGCGCGCCGCCGGCTTCTGGGCGTTGGTCGTCGTGATGACGTCCTCGTAGCCCAGGGCTCGGCCGAGCCGGATGACCTCGACGTAGTTGGGGTGCAGCGTCGGCTCGCCGCCGAGGACGGTCAGCTTGCTACCGCCCATCCGCCGCCAGGTGACCAGCGTCGCGGCGATTTCGGGCAGACCCATCTTGAGTGCCCGGTCCAGCCGCTCGCCCATGTAGCAGTGCTCGCACCGGAGCTGGCAGGCCTCCGTTATATAGAGGTAGACGTTCCGGAACCGGCCGTACGCAACCCGGTCAATGCGGTCCGGCTGTGGGGCGCCGGCCCGCCGGGGCATCCGAGCATGGCCGTAGTCGTCATCAGTCCGCAGACGCGGCGGGGCAAGAGGCACAGTGGTCATAGCTGGCGAATCCTCGAGGTCAGGAGTGCGGTGACGGCCTGGGCGGTCTGCTCGGGGGACGTGCCGCTGTTGAGCCGGGTCACGGCGACGCCGGCCTCTGCGAACGCTTGGCGGATGCCGTCGGCGGTCTGCCGGTAGCGCTGCAACCGGGCACGCAGCAGCCGCGGTGCGTCGCCCCGGCGGGGGTGCAGGATGCCGCCGCAGCGGGCGCACCGCTGGGCGTCCTCGGCGCTCGGCTCGGCGGGTAGTCGGGGGTCGTGGATGGGGTCGCGTTCGCAGCGGTGGCACACCCGCCGCTGGAAGGCCCGGCGGTAAAGGGTGGTCACCTCGCTGGCAAGCTCGACGGCATGCACGGTGCAGCCGGGCGCGTGCTGCTCCAATGCGGCGAGGAACAGCCGGACCTGTGTGCCGGTGCCGGGGAAGTTGTCGAAGAACACGGTGCTCGTCTGGTCGCCCTTCACCGTGGTGTCGAGGTAGCCGCGCAGCGCGGTCACGACGTTGAAGTCGTCGATCCAGCCGAGTCGTTCGGCGCTGGTGGCCGTGGCCGCCAGGATGGTCTCCGGCACGTGCTCCCGGAGTCGGAAGACGGCGCACCCTGGCGCCCGACCGAGCCGCGCGGTCAGGGTCGTCTTGCCGGCAGCCGGCGGACCGACCACGGGTACGGCAACCGTGAGGGTCATTACGGGCAACCCCCTTTGAAGCGGAGTGCAGGACGGTGCGCCGCCGGTGAGGGGAGTCCGGCAGCGCGTGCGACCGACGATGGGAAGCATCCTCAGCGTCGGACCCAAGATCCGGCGCTGCCACGTCTGTCGGGTGTGGTCGGCATACGCGAAACGCATAGACCCTGCTACCGGCGGTGTTAGCGTCGTCCTGATCGTCCGCGTACAACCCCGGGAGATGTCCAGCCGTGACGAGCGCGCCTCAGCTCCGCCACTGCACCCGCTGCGGCCATCGCCTGGCCGTGGACAACCCCCGGCCGCTGTGTAGTCCGTGCCAGAGCGCCGCCGTCGACGCGCAAGCCCGTCCGCCGGCGGTGCCGCCGGAGTTCTGGGCGCTCGACCAGATGCGCGACGCCCTGGCCACCTGGCACATGGGCCGGGTGATCTTTGCCTACCGGAACCACCCGTACCACAGCCACACGCTGTCGCAGGAGCTGGTCGGCACCTGGCTCGGGCTCACCCAGGCCCAGCTCAGCCGCATCGAGAACGGCCGGGCGCCAGAGGAACTGACCAAGCTGATCCGCTACAGCCAGATCCTCGGCATTCCGGGCGAGCTGCTGTGGTTCGACCTGCCCGGCGCGCCGCGTACCCGGACGCCCATCGAAACCGAGCCGCCGATTCTCATGCCGGTTGTGCTCGGCGGCCGGGAGGTCATGATTCCGGTCGATGCTGAGGCAGCGAAGGCCGCTGGCCTCGACGCCATGATCGGCACATTGGCTGTTCGGGCCGGGGCCACGCCGGGTCTGGCGGTAGGCCCCGCTGCATCGGCCGAACGGCAGACCGCGCGTGTCCTACCGTTCGCCGGCCTGGACGAGATGCGGCACCTGGCCGCCGCGCTGGAAGATGCTCACCGGTACCTGGACCACTCGGTGGTTGGCTTCTTCGCCCGCCAGTTTGGACGCTGCAAGGCCGACGACGGCCACGCGGGGCCGTTGCGCGTCCTGCCGATGGTGCTCGGCATCCTCGGCGCCGTCCAGCAACACGCCCGCGACGTCCAACCGGACGTCCGGCGCGCGCTGCTCGCCATCGGTGCCGATGGTGCCGAGTTCGCCGGCTGGCTGTACCGAGACCTGCACGACCCCGACTCGGCCACTTACTGGTACGACCGGGGGACGGAATGGGCACAGGAGGCTTGCGACCTGCCGATGCAGGGCTACATCCTGCTCCGGAAGTCGCAGATGGCCTACACGGAGCGGGATGCCGTGCGGGTGCTGACCCTCGCGCAAGCTGCTCATCACGGTCCGTGGCGGCTCCCGCCCCGCGTCCGCGCTGAGGTCATCCAACAGGAGGCCCGCGGGCTGGCGATGACCGGCGAGCCAATCGCCGTCGTCGAGCGGAAGCTCAGCGACGCCCAGACGCTGTTGGCCGCCGCCGATGACGGGGATGCCTCGCCGCTCGGCGCGCAGTACGACGAACGTACCTGGCTGCTGCGGTCGGCCAGTTGCTACATCGAGGCCGGCAAACCCCGCGAGGCCGCCGCGCTGTACGGCGATGTGTTAGCCAGCGGCGTGCTGGCCCGGCGGGATGAGGGCTACTACCGGGCACGCCGGGCGGTGGCCTGCGCTCTGGGTGGTGAACCGGATGAGGCCGCCCAGGAAGGACTGGACGCCCTCCGTTTGGCGGCGAGCACCAACTCGCAGCGCACCACCAGAGAAGTGGCCCGGGTTGTGGCGATCCTCGCCCCGTGGCAGGCCCGCAGCGGTCCGCGAGAGTTGCGGGCAGCGATGGGCGCATAACTACCGGAAGATCAGTCTTTGGTTAGCCACTCCGCCACCGTCCGAATCACGAACGCCTGCCATTGCTGGCTCTGCGGATCGGCGTACGTCGGGTCGTCATGCACGGCGAATCCATGCTGCGCGCCCTCGATTTCCACCAATTTGTACTCTGCTTGGAAGCGGGGTACGGCCGCGCGGGTGGCTTCTATGGATACGAACGTGTCCTTCGTGCCGTGGACGATGAGGGTTGGCGCGGTGGTTTCGCCAAGCACCTCCACCGGCCTAATCCAGAACACTTCGCTTAGCATTGCCCGCCCGTGCCGGACGGTGGGCGAGTGGCGGATGAAGCCCTCGGCTGTTAGCCGCGCCGCGGCCTCGTCGTCCAGGACATTATTGTGCCAGTAGGGCTTCTGGTCGACGTAGCGGTTCTTGTAGTCGAGCTGCGGATTCAGTAGCACCAGCCGCGACAGCTCTTCCGGGCGCTTCGCCGCGTAGTAGGCCGCGAGGCCGCCGCCGAAGCTCGTGCCCAGCAGATGCAGGACGGACGCACCGGTTTCCTCCCGCACCCTGGCCAGAGCCACCCCGATGTCGTTTAGGTGGCCCGTCAGCGTCGTCTCCTCCATGGGGCCTTCGCTCTCCCCATGCCCGCGGAGGTCGAACCGCAGCGACGCGGCGCCCGCCTCCGCCAGCCCGGCGGCCAGCCGGGTGAAGAAGCCGCCCTCCTCGCGGGTGACGCCGCCGCCGTGGACGAGGACCACGGCTCGGCTGACAGCCGCATCCGGCGTGGTCAGCGTGGCGGCCAGGTGCAAGCCGTCCAGTGTGCGGAGTGAAGTCGCGGTCTCGTGCGCGGGCATGGCGCTCCTCTGGACACGGCAGCCACTGATACCCGGCCATCCTCTGGCGAACGGCGCGCGAAGGCCAGAGCCGCCAGCGAGATGCCTATCGCCCAACGCCCTCGCCGGGCGGCAGGTCCCAGTCCAGTGCCCGCAGCGCATCGGCGACGCACTGTAGAGTTGCAAGGTCATCGAAGACTTCGATCGGTTCGGCGGCTCTGGCCGGTCTCTGGCGCGAGGGCAACGGCTCGGCGTTCCCGGCCGCAACGTCGGTCTTTGCCGGTAGTGGGAGGCTGCACCAGGTCACCTTGCCGCCGGTCGGAGGCCGGTAGTAGGCCCATCGGGTGCTGAGCGCCGACACCAGCAGTAGGCCGCGACCGCCTTCGGCGTCGAGAGCCGGGTCTTGCCGGACAGGCGCAGCCGAGCTGGAATCCCAGACCTCGATGATCAGGTCAACGTCGGTGCGTGTGAGGCGGGCGGCGATGATGTCCGCAGACTCCTGCCGAGCGAACGACGCCCGACAGGCATTCGTCACGAGTTCGGACACCAGCAAGCCCGCCGTATCGATCAAGTCCGCCAGGTTCCACGCCTGCAAGGTTGCCGCGACGTGCCGGCGCGCCAGGCCGGGCGCGTTGTAGTCCGTCTGGAATCGGCGAACCTCATGCCGCTGCATGACGAGGGACTGGCGGTCTGCGGGTGCCGCCGTCACCGTCGACCCGCTCACGTGCTCGGTGTTGGGGATTGGGTGTTCGGTGCTCCCACCACGAGCACGCAGCTGCCCGCGTTACTGATCTCCACCTCGATGGTGTGGCGGACTGGGGTCGAGGTCGAAAGGTGGTCGAGGTCGGCGACCAGCACGGCGCGTCCCTCGGTGCGCCGGAGCTGTGCCAGCAGTTCCGTGAGGCCGGGCCGCACGATCCGTGTTGGCGGCCTACTGCGGTCGACGAACACGTCGGCCATGGTCATGCTCTCCGCCGCCGCGTGGGCGGACAGTAGACCATGGAGATGGTCTTCCTCGCTCCCGTCGTCGCCCTCCATACGGATGTAGCCATACACGGTCGTGGGCATCCGTCCCCTCCATTCCGCTGGGTGGCTGACGCCCCGGGCCGAGGAGTCGGCTCGACCCGGCCCGGGACGTCTGCGGTAAGGGTGGAAGGCCAGATGGGCGGGCGCCATGTGTGTGGCGTATGGGCTCTACACGCAGCGCGATGCCATGTGTTGGACTTGGCGCAGGGTGTAGTCCAGCGCGCCCACTGCACCCTGGCGGTTGAGCCTGCGACAGCATTTGCTGGCCATGGTGTAAGTTGCTCGCGTGAGTGAGCAGCAGGATGTCATCGAGGAGCTTGAGGCGGCCGGGGTCCTCAACGGGGTGCGCTGGGCGTACCGGTCAGCGGTTACGCGATCCCTGGAGGACTACTCCGAGGGTGCCGGCCATGACGCGGCCTGGCTGGGAAACACCCGGTTCACCCTCTTCCGGAACCGGCTGGACCGCGTGTTCACCTGCGAGCATTACTCGATCACTGGCTCTGGCGAGGACGATGCTGATGTCGCTCTCGACCGGCTGTTCGAGGAACTCCCCAAGGAGGACATCCGGACCATGCCCCGGCTTGGCTCGGGGTTGGTGCGCCGGGCGGACCTCAACGGCAGTCCCGGTTGGACACATGCCGGCCGGCGGTTTCTGCTCGCCTCATGCAAGCACGGTGAGATCGACCGGCTGCCGTGGCCACGGCGTAGCCCGACGAAGCGGTCGGTTGCTCGTCAACGCAACCCGGAGCCCGCGCCCACGCTGTTCGACGGCCTCGATGACGAGGAGGCCGGCGGCCTTGAGGTCTTGGGCGCGAACAAGGAGCTCGATCTTCCGACGTTCGCAGTCGCGCACAGTCTTGACCCCGTAACTGGAGCCCCGGAGCTGGTCTACGGTCGTCCCCGCCTCAACGCTGGTGGCGGGAACGCCTGGCACTGGTACGAGAATCTCCTCAGCGTTCCGCCGATTAAGGGCGGCTACCACATCGACGACGACAGCCCGCTTCCGGCCGGGCCGAGTACCGTGGCGGACGCCGAGGTGCGCCTGCGCCGTCCGGCCGAAGAGCTTCGTCGTGATCGCGCCAGTGGTGAACAGTGAGCATGCGTCCGCCAGCAGCCGATCGGGTGGCCGAGGCGACCGCCTTCTTCGACGGTGGTCGTCTTACGCTGGCCCGTCAGCTCGCAGGCCTCCGCAAAAGCGATCTTGCCGCCGCGGTCGGGAAGAGTCCGACGGCGGTGGCAGCCTGGGAGTCCGGGGCCAAGCGGCCCGCCGCCGCCACAGTCGCGCAGTTGGCGCTGAGTCTCTCGGTCGAGCCGGGCTTCTTCTCGGTCCGGCCGGACGACGTCGCCGCGCTCAGTACGACGCCGCACTTCCGGTCGCTGCGTTCCACCACTCAGCTCGCCCGCGACCAGGCATTCGCCTTCGGACAGGTTGCCGTGGACATCGCGACCAGCTTGGAAAAGCATGTCGAGTTCCCGGAACCCTCGGTGCCGACCCTCCCAGTTGTAGTCGATGACCGTGACGACGACGGCCCAGAACGCGCCGCGCAGCTTATCCGGGAGCAATGGGGGATGGCCGCCGGGCCTGCCGGACACCTGGTCCGACTGCTAGAAAACCACGGCGTGCTCGTAGTCTTCAGTCCGCTCCGCACCTCGTCCGTGGACGCGTACTCGTTCGACAGCCGCCTGCGTCCCGTCGTGGTCCTGAACCCGATTAAGCGCGATTATTACCGGCAGCGGTTCGATGTGGCGCACGAGCTGGGGCATCTGGTCATGCACAGCGACGCCGAACCGGGCGGCCGGATCGTAGAGGACCAGGCCTACCGCTTCGCCGCCGAATTACTGATGCCTGCCGAGCAGCTTCGTGATCTACTCCCAGCTGTCATGGACGGGAAGGTCTGGCGGACCCTCGCTCGCCTCAAGGAGCAGTGGGGCGTCAGCATTCAGGCCCTGCTGTACCGGGCCCGCTGGCTCGGGCGGCTCAGTGACGTGTCCTACCGCAACGCCATGACGACAATCTCGGCTCGCGGCTGGCGGCGCGACGAGCCCGGTCTGATGAGCGCCATCGAACAGCCATCACTACTGCCCAAGGCCATCGAGCTGCTGGCGCAGGAAGGTATCGACGAGACGCAGTTGATCGAGCAATGTCGCGTACCGGTCGACCTGTTCCGCACCGTCACAGCTCGTACGCCCGACAGCACGCGCTCTGAAACCGTTCATTTGCACGGCGAAAGTGGTCAACGGGGCGATGGCCGGGTGGTGTCGCTCTTGGAGCGCCACCAAACAGGACGGCCGGAGAGATCTGATGAATCAGAAGTCGCGCCAGTCCGGCAAAACAACCCCCAGCACACTGTGGCCAACGCCAAAGATGACGTTACCATCGGCAACGGAAATACATACGAGAACGAACGCCGATGGTGACGCATCGACATTAGTGGGTCAATGCCGACATGGCAGCGAATCAGCCAAAGCCGGCCGCCATATCACGGTGGCCACCGGTTCGCGGGCCTGGGGCGCCCACACAGTCCCGATCACGCACCAGGGCCGGACGCGGGCCCTTCGTCTCGTCCTGGGAGAGCGCCGATGACTCACGATCAACCAGCTGGCGGAATTCGGATCTTCGCATCCTGGAAGACCTGGGCCGACGCCGAACCCACTGTGTCCAGCACCCTCGGCCCGGACGACGCCTCGGTACTGCGACGGGCCTACCGGTTCGCCGAGTCCTGGCATGGCGACCAACGCCGACCGGCCGGCGAGCCCTACCCCACGCATCTGCTCGAAGCGCTGGAGGTGCTGCTTGTCGGCACCAGCGAACGCCGAGCCGTGCCCCTCGCCGCCGCGCTGCTGCACGACGTCGTCGAGGACACCCCATGTTCGCTGAGCGAGGTCACCGAACAGTTCGGACCGGCCGTCGCCGAACTGGTGGAGCACCTGACCAAACCAGAACCCGCGACCGGGCAGACCGCGCAGCAGGCACGCCAGGCCTATCTCGACCGGCTGGCCGCCGCGCCTCCCGACGCGATCGCCGTCAAACTCGCCGACCGGTACAGCACCACCCAGCGCCTGCACACTCACCCCCGCCCGGCCAAACAGCGCACGTACTACGCCGAGACCGTCGAATCGATCATTCCTCTCGCGGACGGATTCCCCTTCTTCCATAATCTGTTCGCCGCATGGCGGCGCCACTATGCCTACCTGACCGCGCAGCCCACCATGTGAACGTGTGGGGCCCATCAAGTCCCCGAGGGACCCGGGCGCT
>NZ_CAKJTO010000092.1:0-19750 GCF_917627405.1 Protofrankia sp. Cj5 | reverse complement strand
GACCAGGATCCCGATGAGATCATTATTGTTCCAGACGTCGAGGACACCGAGCTCATCAGGCGACTGACCAGACACGCCCGCGACAATCCGGTCATGCGGGTGATCCCGTTCGTGCACGAGGGGAAACGATCAGCGCTGGGCGTCGGTATCTCCGCGGCTACCAAGGAGATCGTGGTGCTCTGCGACTCCGACACCGCCTGGGAGCCGGGCCTGCTCGCCGCCGTCCAGATGCCCTTCGTCGATCCCAAGGTCGGCGGGGTCGGTACCCGCCAGAGCGTCTACAATGCGCGTACCAGTGTCTGGCGCAGGGTAGCGAACTGGCTGGTCGACATCCGTTACCTCGACTACGTGCCGGCGCAGGGCAGAGCCGGGGCCGTGGCCTGTCTGTCCGGCCGGACGGCGGCTTACCGCCGTGAGGCCATTCTCCCCGTGCTCCACAATCTGGAGAACGAGTTCTTCCTGGGCCGGCGCTGTATCGCCGGGGACGACGGCCGCCTCACCTGGCTCACCCTGGCATCCGGTTACAAGACCATGCACCAGGATTCGGCCCGCGCGATTTCGATGTTCCCGGACGGGCTGAAGCCGTTCATCAAGCAGCGGGTGCGGTGGAGCCGTAACTCCTACCGCTGCTATCTCACGGCCATCTACAAGGGCTGGCTGTTCCGGCAGCCGCTGATCTGCCAGATCAGCGTTCTGCAGATCCTGCTGACCCCGGTCACCATGGGGGTGGCCATGACCTACCTCGGGTTCTGGATAGCGCGCCCGCAGGCGAACGCTCCGCTGATTGCCATCGCCTGGCTCCTGGGTGGACGTGCCGTCCGTGGGTTCTCGCACCTGCGGGAGCATCCGCGGGACATCTTCATCCTCCCGGTAGTTGTTTTGATGATCGTAATTGTCGCCCTTCCGATCAAGACATGGGCGTTCATCTCCATGAACAAGCAGGGCTGGCTGACCCGCCGCGCCGACCTGATCGGCGGCGAGGGGCAGTCGGACGCGTCTGTTCGGATGAGTCAAAAATGATCGGAGTTTCATGATCACCCCGATGTCCGGACTCTCCGCTGCTCGGCGTTTGCTGCCCGATGCCCGTCGCCGCCCGCGGCACGGCGCGCACGCGCGAGCCGGTAGCGCGCTCGTCGGGATGGTTATGGCGCTAGTCTCAGGTCTTGCGTTCGCTCCTGGCGTTGTGGGCACCGCGGCAGCGGCGCCGCTGCCACCGCTGCCGCCGGTCACCTCCGCGGATGCCAAGCAACAGTCCAACCTGGTCGATACCGAGGACCTCCGGCTGCGGTCGATGTTCGCGAAGTTCGGCGTGCTGAAGGCGCCGTCCATCGTGCAGACCCAGGGCAGCCTGCCCACCCTGCTGCTGCCGGGCCGCCCGGCTCCCTACACGGTCGAGGACGTCGTTGCGGCTGGTGGCATGCGCAAGGACGTCGACGGCGCACTGCTTGAGCTGACCAGCATCGTCGTCGGGCCGAACGCGCGCTTCATCATCGACCAGCGCTTTGGGACGCTGCGGCTCGCCAGCAGCGCGGCGGGGTTCGTGGCGCTGACCAGTTGGCGTGGTGCCATTGAGATCAATGGAAACCCTCAGCAGCCGATGAATGTCATCTCCTGGGATGTCAAGGAGCTCAAGCCCGATCTCAATCCGGTTGACGGGCGTGGCTACATCCGCACGATGGGTGGCGAGCTTGTCGTGCGTAATGCGCGCGTGGCCAACCTCGGCTTCTGGAACGGCCGTACCGGTGGGCTCGCCTGGACGGGCAGCAAGGGGCAGCCCAGCACCGGCGGAGCGGCCAACTCCACATTCATCAACAATGTCTGGGGTGCCTATATCTCCGGTAGTGAGGGCATTCAGATGATCAATGTCCGGCTGGAGGGCAACGACCGGGCCGGTCTTGCCGTTCACCGGGACGCGGTCAGCACCCTCATCTCCGGCAGTACCGCCATCGCGAACCACGGTGACGGCATCACCATCGACCGTGCGTCAGGCTCCCGGGTGATGCGCAGCACGATCTCCGGCAACAGCGGTGACGGCATCACCTTGGACGGCCGCGGCATCGGCCTTGTCGCCACCGCCACCGGGGTACAGATCAATCAGGTCAAGGGCACCGTCATCGAGGCCAACAAACTGACCGACAACGGCCGCTACGGCATTCGCGTCCTCGGCGGTGAGGATGCTTCCGTCCGCGGTAACACGGTCGCGGGCAGTACGGTGGGAATCGTCATCAAAAGTGGCGCGAACGGCACCCAGATCGTCGACAACACGGTCAGCGGTGTCACCGAGTCCGCGATACAGGTAGGACCGGACGCCAAGCGGACGGCGATCACAACTAACAAGTTGTCCGACGGCCGGATGGGGATCATCACCCAGGACGCGCCGACGAACATCATCAGCCGGAACACGATATCGGGGGCGACTGAGTTCGCTGTCTCGATCCGGGGCCAGGCCGACGGGACGACGATAGGTAACAACACGCTGTCCGGCCGAGGCTGGCGTGCGGTGGACATCAACAAAGCTACTGGGATCACCGGCGCTGCCCTTACCGGTAACGATGTCTCGAACTGGATTCCACGGGTCGAGCGGCCCTGGTATTCAATCTTCGAGCGGCACCCCGCGTTGTTTGTCTGGTCCTTCATGGCGCTGCTGCCGATTCTGGGCTGGCGCATCCGGCGCCGCTGGCGCAAGCGGGCGGCGGAGCATCCCTATCCCGAGTCGGATCTACTCGTGCAGCGGATGAACAAGGTGAGTGATCCGAAGAGATCCGCATTGGCAGCCGTTGGCGTCAAGGAAGCGGCGGTGCCCGTTGGGGCAGCAGCTGCCATGCTGTCCGCTTCGCCGCCGGTTTCGGCCGATTCCGAACGGATGCCCATGGTTCCGGGGCAGGCCGGGCCCCGTGCGCCGAGCCACCGCGGAGCGGCCGCGGAGCAGCGGCCGGGGGGCAGCCAGCCCCGGCCCGCCGACGCGCCCTGGTTCGCTCCTGGTACCCCCGCCGCCGATCCCGGCGCCGCGCTGGTGCCCGCGGCCCTGCGGACACCGCTGGACGGCCCGACGGAGACGTTCCAGCGCCGGATACCGGAGCGGGCGCATTCCCCGTTCAGCCAGGATGACAACCCGACCATGGACGTGCGGTTTCAGCGTGACCGGATCCAGGGGTACCAGGACGACCCGTTGAACGGGCACGGGAATGGGAACGGGCATGGGCATGGGCATGGGCACGGGAATTTTTATGGGAACGCTCATGGTTACGACGACGACTTCCAGCCGGCGATCCGGCCGGAGCTCGCTCCATCAGCTGACCGATTCCCGCAGTGGAACGCTCACCCAGCTGAACCGCAGGGCTATCCGAATGCCGTTGATGAGGACACCACGACCATAGTCAGTGACGAAGGCGTGTCAGTGGTCAAACTCGACGCCGTCGGGCCGGCTCGGGCAATGATTTCCTACAACAATGGCCGGAGTCGCGACCGTCATGGGCGAAAGGACCCGGAGTGACGCCTGTCGCCATACGCCAGGGGCGGTTGCGGCTGTTTGCTACGGCCACCGCGGCCGTAGCGATCGCCACGGCGACCGCCTCCTGTCATGGTGACGATGCGAAATCGGTCGTGCCGGAGGCGCCCACCGCGCTGGCGGACGGGGTCGGGCTCTCCGGCCAGGCGCAGCAGGCTGTCTGCCCGCCGGGCGCTCCCACCGTCCACGACGCCGCCGGCCTCGAGAGCGCGCTGGCCTCGGCGAGCCCAGGCGCTGTCATCCGGATGGCCGACGGGACGTATACCGGCGAGTTCGTCGTCACCAAGGCCGGTACCGAGGGTGCGCCGATCTGGCTGTGCGGTTCGACCAGCGCGGTGCTGGACGGCGGGGATGACGCCGACTACGTTCTGCATCTTGATCATGCTTCTTTCGTTCGGCTGGTCGGTTTCAGCGTCCGCAATGGCAAGAAGGGCGTGATGGCGGATGCCACCCAGCGCAGCGTCATCGCTGGGCTGAGCGTCAGCGCTATCGGGGACGAGGCCATCCACCTGCGTGACTCCAGTTCGGACAACCTGGTGACCGGAAACACCGTGCGCGACACCGGACACCGGTCCGCGAAGTTCGGTGAGGGTATCTACATCGGCAGCGCGAACAACAACTGGTGCAAGATTTCGAACTGTAACCCGGACGCCAGTGACCGTAACTTCATCATCGGCAACAACATCGCTGGAACGACCGCCGAGAACATCGACGTCAAAGAAGGAAGTACCGGCGGTCTTATCTCGGGGAACGTGCTGTCCAGCGACAGGATGACCGATGACGGCGGTGACTCGTGGATTGACCTCAAGGGTAACGGGTGGATCGTCGAGAAGAACACGGGCAAGGGCGGCGGGGCGCTCAAGGACGGCATCCAGGAACACGTGGTGAAGGAGGGCTGGGGCCGCCGCAACATCATCCGGAACAACACGCTCGTGGTGAACGCGACCGGCTTCGGAATCTACCTCCATGACAAGGACGTCGGGAACGTGGTCGGCTGTGACAACCAGGTTGTGGGCGCGGCCGCGGGTTTTTCCAACGCCGCCTGTTCCTGACCGTGGCCCCGGCTGGCCGTGCCCTTCCTGATGGGCCCTTCCGGGCCCATCCTGACCATCTCCGGTGCCGTGGGCTGACCCCGGATTCACCGCCGGACCGGATGATCCGGGGCAAAGCAGCTGGCCGTCAACTCAGCTGGTTGCGCGTCCCAGTACCTGCCGGGTGACTTTTCGCTCGGCCACGAACGACAGGAACGGCACGGTTCCCGCAATCATGATCGCAAGAGTGTGGACGGGGCGAAACCGGCAGCGCGATGCCAGGTCCACGGTCAGGGCAAGATAAAGCATGAACAGGAACCCGTGTAGCGGACCCACGGTTTCGGCCACGATCGGCGTGCCCGCCAGGTACTTCAGCGGCACGCCGATCAGCACGAGGGCGATCAGCCCCACGCCCACCACGTATGCCAGTACCCGGAAACGCAGCAGTGCGCCACGGATCGCCTGCTCGCTGTAACGCCCTGTCCGGCCGCTGGCTGCCGGCAACGTGGGCGAAGCCCGGAGGGCATCGAGCGCGGTGTCATCGGCCGGGCTGGTCACCGCGTCCTCGGCCCTGATGACGCGTCCCGCTCGTGCAGCGTGGCAAGATAACGGTTGTACGAGGCCAACTCCGCTTCATCCTCCTCGTCCTCGATGGTGCTCTCGGTCAGGTCGCCGATGGTGAGCCGGTAGGCATCGGCGCGAGCCACGCCATCCGCTCCCAGTGGGGGCGCGCTGCTTGGTTCGGTTTCCGGTGCTGGCGTCGGCGTCGGGTGAAGTTCCTCACGCAGCATCTGCCACCAGCCGAAGACTACGGCGGCAGCGAAGATCGGCCACTCTACTCCGTAGAAGAGATTCTGCAGCGTACCGCGTGCGGACTGCCCCTTCTCCCACTGCCACCAGCCGAGTCGGGCGAAAAGGCCGATCAGGAAGAGGGCGAGCGCATGGCGGAACAGCCACGAGGGTGAGAAGAGGACTCGGCGCACACTTGTGACGCTACCTCCGGTCCGTGCCCGGTGGGGCGGCCTGCCCGCCCCGGCTGGGGGGGGTTAGCGAGGAACGAGCAGGCCGAAACGCACGAAACGGCGTTCTGGTCGATCATGAAGATCCCCAGGGACGAACTATCCGTACGTTCACATGTCCAGTCGCTCCAGCTCGCTGGATGGTTGCCGCGTCCGGAACATCTCTTTGCGGTTGTGGGAGGGCCGTTCGGCCACGGCGGTTTGGACCGCCCGGCAACAGGGGCGTCCGCTCGTGGCCGGACCCGTGGACCAGCGAGTCGACGACGTGTTCGAAGAGGGTCCGGTCGGGGACGCGGCGGCGGTGGCAGCCCAGCGGGTGGGTGGGGTCGAACTCGGAGAGCGGCCCGCCGCGGTGCTCGGTGAGCAGGGCGGCGAACTCGCTCCAGATGGGTTCGAGCAGGGATGATGGGAGGACAGGCACGGACTCCTCCAGCGGTCGCGGACTGTGCTAAGAGCGACCGGCAAGAGGGGACGCGGCGTCACGGGGCCAGGGCACGCACCTCGCGTCGTTGTCGTCAGTCGCCACCCAACACCAGGGTGGCTCCCTCCTCCGCCTCGCGATGCACGCACCCCAGCCCCGCTCCTTGATCCACACCCCTCTTGCCGGGCGCTCTAAGAGCGACCGGCAAGAGGGGACGCGGCGTCGCGGGGCCAGGGCACGCACCTCGCGTCATCGCTGCCCGTCCATCGCTGCGCGATGCACGGGTACCCCGGCTCGTCAGTCGCCACCCACCACCTCCGGTGGCTGCCTCCGCCGCCTCGCGATGCACGCACCCCAGCCCCACTCCTTGATCCACACCCCTATTGCCGGGCGCTCTTAATCCTCGAGGAGTACGGCCGCGGCAAGTGAGATCTGTCCCGAGGACACCGCTCCTGGCGGCCACCGGGACGAGGTCCCGCCGTCGTGTTGGAACCCCGGGAACTGGCCATCACCGTCCCTGTCTCCGGCCGCGGCCGACACCGTGACCGTCAGGCTGCGCGGCCCGGTGACAGCGCCGAAGCTGATCCGGACAACCGTGTCGGCCCAGCGGCCCGCCTGGGGCGCCACCAACGACGCCGGGGGGCTGGGCTGTCCGTCGAGGGTGGCTTGGACCTCGCCGCGGACTCCGAGGGTGCCGAGATACAGGTCCAAGTGGCCGTCCGCGGCCGCCGCCAGCGAGACGGTCAGCTTGAGCTCACCGGAACCCGGTACGGCCAGGCGGCCGGTGTAATCCCTGCCGGTCGCCTGCGGCCTGCCGCCGCTCCAGTCGAAACGGCCCCTCGTTCCGGTCACCGCCGTCGGGCTGGCCCCGACAATGCCGAGCTGGCCGATGAGGGGGTTGCGAAGGTCCGCGCGCGCTTGTTCCCGGACGGGGAAAGTGTTCCCGAGCCCGTAGAGTACCCAATCCCTACAATTTCGCAATGGAAGGATGATTGTTTGTGCTGGAATTGCGAATGAGGAGATTGCTATCTGTTGATCGTTGATGATCGATGTTGTTGCCGTGGCTCGGGGTGTCGCGGGCGTTGTGGTATTTGTCGCGAGTGGCGCCGCGGCCGGTTCGGCCTGGTCCGGCCCGTCCAGGGGGGAGTTCGTGGGTGATGCTGGCAGGGCCGGGGAGTGGGGCGATGCCGAGGTCGAGGGCGCTGGTGCCGCTATCGCGGTGATGGGCCGGCGGTCGTCGAACGGTGGGATGGCCCGTACGCCGATCAAGGTGATCGCGGCGATGCTCAGCATGCCGGTGGCCATGCCGATGACGATCATTGTGGGGCGGCGCGGAAATGGCCACGCGGAACGGCTCAGCCTCGATCGCAGGCCGCCGCGTGGCGCTGAGCGCGCGCGTTGCCGGCTGGCGTGGGGAGCACAGGCGCGATCGCCTGGTGCTGGCGCGCCGCCAGCCGCCCTGGCCATGCGTCCGCGGATTTCGGCGGTGTTCGGCTCGTGCGTCAACGCCGCTCTGGTCAGCGCGGCCGGCAGCCACGACTCAGCCTCGATGTGGGCGCGGCTGCCACCGTGCCTACGACGGGCGCCTGTCACGTGGCTTCTCCTCCCCGCAATCGCGCCGGTGGGTCAACGTCTCGCCGCGGGCGCGACAGCCCCTTGCGCGCGCCTGTTTTCGTCCCTCCTCTGGCCGGGGGGGTGGCCACCGGTGGGGACGACGCCACCCACGCGGTCTCATGGGCGCTTGCGGCCAGTAGCCGTTCCAGCTCGCCCGCGCCCTTGGACGTCTGGCTCTTGACCGTGCCGACGGATATTCCCAGGGTGCGCGCGGTCTCATGCTCCGACAGGTCGAATGCGTAACGGAGCACCACGCATTCCCGTTTGCGAGCGGGAAGCGACATCAACGCGGCCCGGACATCGACGACGGCCGGTACATCGGTGTCGACGCTGTTGGTCTCGGCCATGTTGCCGAGCATCCCCAGACCGCGCCGTTCGCGCATGATCCGCCGCAGCCGGCTGGTTGCCATGTTCGCGACGGTACGGCGCATGTATGCCAGGGGATTGTCCACCTGTCGCACCCTGGCCCAGTGCCGCCAGGCCGCGGTGAACGCGTCGGCGGTGATGTCGTCAGCCGCGTCGTGATCGTTGGTCAGCAGGTAGGCGAGCCGCGCGAGCTGGCGATGATGCTGTTCGAAGAAGACGTGGAACTCCGCTTCCGAGCTGGCGGACCTGTCACCATCGGTGTAGTTGTCCCGTTCCAACCGGAGTGCTCCCGTAGCTCGTCCGATGGCCGACGCGTTCCCGGCGGTTCGATGATGATCGAGGGGTAGCCCCGCAGGCAACGCAGTCGAAGTATGTCTGACTGCCAGGGTGCGGTCTCGATCGGGTTGGCGTAACTTGACAATCCGACAACATAACAAGATCAAAGTTTTTCTTGCGTAGAGCTGCTTGCCACGACTAACTGTTTACTGCATGTAGTTGCGTGCAGCGCACGCTCGTCCGCCGCCGCGGTGAGCGGGGTCCTGACAAGTGGGTCGCGGTCGTTGCTGGATCTCAATGGTGATGTTTCCCCACACCGCCGGCCAGGGTACTCCCGCGCATATGGCTGCGCCGCGCGTTAACGTTCAGTCCAAGCAGGCCGTTCGTCCCCACCAGCCTGGCACACCACCCCCGCTTGATCCGGACGTTCCCGTTCCGGACGATCCGGGCCCCCTGCTGCCGGACGCCCCGGACCTCCCGCCCGCGCCGCACGAGCCGTCGCCGTACACCACGCCCGCTCCGGCGGAGCCCGAACCCGAGCCGGCATGTGTGCCCGTACGGGATGCCCTCGGTATCTCGTGGGCCTCAGCCCCTGAGCTGGTTGTGGCCTGGGTTTCCCGCGGCGTAAGAGCCGACGACCGGCAACAGGGGACGCGGCAGCGCCGGGGCTATCGCGGGGCTGGGCTGCGCACCTCGCGTCATCGCTCCCCATCCATCCGCTCCCCATCCATCGCTGCGCGTCCATCGCCGCGCGACGCACGGGTACGCCGGCTCGTCGGTCGCCACCCACCACCTCCAGTGGCTCCCTCCGCCGCCTCGCGATGCACGCACCCCAGCCCCGCTCTTTGACCCACGCCCCTATTGCCGGTCGCTCTTACCGGTTCCGCCGGGTGTTGGGATGATTCGCCGCCTGTTACTTTGGGTAGAGTATTTAGGTTCATAGAGTAATGCCATGGGGTGCTGGAGGTTCACGGATGTCGATGGTGAAGATTGATCCTGTCGGTACCGGCGAGAACGGACGCGTCTGGCGCCTGTTGGCCGCGGCCAGCGACGCGGCAGGTATTCCGGTCGCCGATTTCGTGATCGCTCATGCCACCAGGGCGGCGACCGACGTCCTGGCGGACCGTCGGCTCTTCTGCCTCTCGACCGAACAGGAAGATAACCTCGGCGCGCTGGTTGCGAAGCCTCCGCGACTGCCGGCGGGGCTTGCGAGCCTGCTGCAGACAGCCGGGCACGGCAGCGGCGCGCACGGGTTCAATGATATTGAAACGCTTGCGTCCCATCATCGCTGTTCGGCGTTCGACTGCGGATCGTTGCCGACAACGACCTGGTTGCGGGAACAGGCACTCGCCGCGGCGCGGAGCGGGCGTAACCGGGTGCGGGTCATCCGGCGGGGCTCTGGAGACGATGTCGCTGGTTATTACGCGCTGTCCAGCGGCAGCCTGGTGGGGGATGGCGGACAGACACCGGTATTGATCATTTCCAGGGTTGGTGTCGACCTCGCGGATCGCCACCGCGGCGTCGGCCGGGTACTCGTGGCTGATGCTCTGCGGCAGGCCGCGTATGCGGCGGGACCAGCCCACACGCCCATCCTCATCATTCATGTCGAGGACGCCTCGGCTCGGGAGTGGTGCCGAAAACTGAAGATTTTCTCCGGCTCGCCGTCGGACCCCTACCATCTGTTGCTGCGTGTCTGTGATCTGCGGCTGGCGATCCCGTCCTGAGCGTGGTGCCGGAGCGTGGTGCCGGAGCGCCGCGGCACACGGATACCGTGTATCTGTGTATGCCGTGACAGCGATGTCGCCAGGTGGCCCTGAGGTCATGTCCTGGGCCGAGGTGGCCGATCTGCCCCTCCCCGGTCCGGGTGAGGTGGCCATTGAGGTGGCCGCCTCCGCGGTGAACCGGGCTGACCTACTGCAACGACAAGGTCTCTATCCGCCTCCGCCAGGCGCTTCCCAGGTGCTCGGGCTGGAGTGCTCCGGCCGGGTCGCGGCGATTGGTGACGGCGTGACTGCCTGGCGGGTTGACGACGAAGTCTGCGCGTTGCTTTCCGGCGGTGGGTACGCGACCAGGGTCAACGTGCCCGCCGCCCAGGTGCTGCCGGTGCCGGCTGGTGTGTCGCTGGTGGCGGCGGCCGGGCTGCCCGAGGTCGCCGCCACCGTCTGCTCGACGGTGTTCGGGCTGGCCGGCCTGAGCGACGGTGAGGTGTTCCTCGTGCACGGCGGAGCATCGGGGATCGGCACGTTCGCGATCCAGGCGGCGCGGGCCCTCCGGCCGTCGACGACCATTGTGACCACCGCGGGCAGCCCGATGAAGCTCGCCCGAGTCCGCGAGCTCGGAGCCGATTGTGCTGTTTCCTACCGGGACGAGGACTTCGTCGCCCGCCTGAAGGAGTTCACCGACGGCCGCGGAGCGGACGTCATCCTTGACAATATGGGTGCTTCCTACCTGGCTCGCAACGTGGCCGCGCTGGCCGTCGAGGGGCGGCTCGTCGTGATCGGGCTTCAGGGCGGCGGCAGAGGTGAACTGAACCTCGGGATGTTGCTGGCGAAACGGGGCGTCGTGCACGCGGTGTCATTGCGTGGCCGGCCGGAGGCGCAGAAGGCGGCGATCGTGGCGGCCGTCCGCGAACGTCTCTGGCCGGCGGTCGAGGCAGGGGCGATCATGCCGGTCGTCGATCGGGTGTTCCCGATTGAGCGGGTCGCTGACGCGCACCGGCACGTCGAGGCTCTCGGGCACGTGGGTAAGGTCCTGCTGGCGCTGCCAGGTTCGGAATACTCCGAATACCACTGAAAGTGGCCAGGTCGGGACTCATCTCCATCCTGCCTACATGTTTGCCGGAGCGACCAGGCAGGATGGACCCATGGCAGATCAACCGGACCCACAGATTGTGATCATTGGACCGGACGGTGCTGTGAACGCCGCTACGGCGGGTGCCAGCTCACGGATGGCGCCGGCTGATGTCGGTGGCGACACAGCCACGCCCCCGGTCCCCGGCGGTGGCGCTGACGGCGGCAGCGGCGGGGACGGTCACGGTGACCAGTCGAACATGCTCATGGAGATGGTGTCCCAGCCGGACAAGGTTATGCGGATAGGCTCGATGATCAAACAGTTGCTGGAGGAGGTGCGGGCGGCACCGCTGGATGAAGCAAGCCGGCTCCGCCTCCGGGAGATCCACCGTAATTCGATCAATGAGCTCTCCAGCGGCCTTGCTCCTGATCTTCAGAACGAGCTGGGCCGGCTCACGCTCCCCTTTGACGAGACGCAGACGCCGAGCGATGCCGAACTCCGGATCGCTCAGGCCCAGCTCGTCGGCTGGCTCGAAGGACTCTTCCACGGCATCCAGACGGCGCTGTTCGCCCAGCAGATGGCCGCGCGGGCCCAGCTGGAGGAGATGCGGCGGCGGGCGCTGCCGAGCGGTTCCCAGTCCGGAGAGCAGTTCGGTCGCGGCGCCTATCTGTAGACGCCGGCTGTATGCAGCCGGCTGAATATATCCACAGGTGATATATCCGTAGGTGCCGTCCGCGCGGCCGGACTGGGCCCGCGTCATGGGCTCGCGTCATGGGCTCGCCACCCGGTCAGCTGGCGGGGCTGACCGAGCTCATGTTGAAGTCGGGGATGCGCACAGCCGGCATCCGCGCAAGCGTGAACCAGTCCGCCCATTCGCGTGGAAGCGTCCGGACCGTGGTCCCCACCTCGGTAAGCCGGCCCAGCAGGTCCACCGGGCTCTCGTTGAAGCGGAAGTTGTTCACCGTGCCGGTGACCTCACCGTCCTCGATCAGGTAGACGCCGTCACGGGTGAGCCCGGTCAGCAGGAGGAGCCGCGGGTCGACCTCGCGGATATACCACAGGCAGGTCAGCAACAGCCCACGAGAGGTTTTCGAGATCATCTCGTCCAGTGAGGCAGTCCCACCACCATCGAGGGTCAGGTTGTCGATGAACGGGGTCACAGCCTGGGCGCTGGCGCGGGCCGACGCTCGGGTCTGGAGCAGCGCGGTCAACGTGCCGTCTGTGATCCAGTCGGTGCGCCGCAGCGGCAGCCCGTTGTCGAACACACTCGATGTCGCGGATGAGGATGTCGCGATGACGAACGGTGTCGCTAACAGCTCCGGGTCGAACGGGTCGCTGAACAGGCGCAGGCCGGGCGGGCCGAGTGGCTGACCGATTCTGGTCCCGCCGCCGGCCTGGCTGAAGACCGTGCGTCCCTCGGCCGCGTCGCGGCCAGCCGCCGACCAGTAGGCATAGCTGAGCAGGTCCGCGACGGCGGACGGCGGCAGCAATGTCTCATAGCGGCCGGCCGGCAGATCCACCGAGCGCGCGGCCCAGGCCAGGCGCTGGCGCAGGAGGACGTCGGTGTCCGGCACGGACACGTCGGTGAAATCGTGTGTTGACTGGCCATGCCACACCGAGCCGCCAGGCGTTGCGCTCTTGGCGTTCCATTCCACGGAGCCGGCCGGCTGGCTGTGGCGTAGCCGGAGCCCCGCGGAGGTGCCGAGCCAGGTGGTGGTCAGCTCGTGCTGAGCGAAGCCGAACAGGCGGCGCCCGTCGGCCCGTGCCGCGTCGAAGGCGTCGCCGAGGTCGCGGGCGAACTCGGCGAACACACCGGTGCTGGTGCGCTGCGCGGGGTCGGTGAAGGTCGCCGCAGCCTCCGCCGCCGCGCGCGCGGCCGCCGCTGTCCCGCCGGACGAGCCCGCCTGGGTGCTGCCGGCGTCGGGACCAAGCAGCTCGGCGTAGTCGTCGGCGTTTTCAGCCTCGCGGGCGTCAGCCTCGGACAAACGCAGCAGCTTCGTCAGGGCGTCGCCATCGGTGACATCGCTCGCGGAGCGGACCCCGAACGCGCGGCCCACCACGCTGATCACGGTGACGGAGCGATCCCGGGCCGCGCCGTTGGTGGTCAGCGTGTTGTTGGCCCAGCGGAGGTTCACCGTGCTCGACTCGTCGGCAATCACTACGCAGCCGTCGGCCCGTGACGACGCCAGCGCCTGTTCAACGACCTCGTGGGACCGCAGCGGGCTCACCGGCCTGCCTCTCGCTGGGTGTTAAGGATGTTGATGCCCCGCAACAGCACGGACGGACAGCCGTGGCTCACCGCGGCGACCTGGCCGGGCTGGCCCTTGCCGCAGTTGAACGCGCCGCCCAGGACATAGGTCGCCTCGCCGCCCACGGCTTCCAGCGACCCCCAGAAGTCGGTGGTGGTCGCCTGGTAGGCGACGTCGCGCAGCTGCCCGACGAGCTGGCCACCGCGGATCTCGTAGAAGCGCTGGCCGGTGAACTGGAAGTTGTACCGCTGCATGTCGATCGACCAGCTCTTGTCGCCCACCACGTAGATCCCGCGCTCCACCCGGGAGATCAGTTCGTCCGTGGACGGTCCGCCCGGTGCCGGTTGCAGCGACACGTTCGCCATCCGCTGGATCGGCACGTGCCCGGGGGAGTCCGCGAACGCGCAGCCGTTGGAACGACCAGTGCCCAGGGCGGCGGCGTTCTGCGCGGCCATCCTACGGTCAAGCTGGTAGCCGACCAGGGTTCCGGCGCGGACGATGTCCCACTGGCCCGCCCGCACGCCTTCGTCGTCGTAGCCGATCGTCGCCAGGCCGTGCGGGGCGGTGCGATCACCGGTGACGTGCATGGCGGGGGAGCCGTAGCGCAATGACATGATCTTGTCGAGGGTGGCGAACGAGGTGCCCGCGTACGCGGCTTCGTAGCCGAGCGCACGGTCAAGCTCGGTGGCGTGGCCGACCGACTCGTGGATGGTCAGCCACAGGTTGGACGGGTCGATCACCAGGTCGTAGTGGCCTGCCTCCACCGAAGGCGCCCGGCTCTTCTCCGCCAGCAGGGACGGGATCAGCGCGATTTCGGCGTCCCAGTCCCAGCAGCCCGCGGCGGTGCCCGCCACCAGCCATTCCCAGCCGCGGCCGACGGGCGGCGCGATCGTGCGCATGGTCTCGAACCCGCCGGCGGCGCGATCGACACAGGTCGCCTCGAGCTGGCAGATCACTCTGACCCGTTGTTGGGTGGTGGTCGTCCCGGCCAGGTCCGCGTAGAACTTGTTCTCCATCACCTGCCCGAGCCGGCCGTCGACATGGTCGACCTCCGGGGCAGCCAGCAGCGTGCGGCACAGCCCGCCGACCCGTTCGATCTTCTCGGCGGTTTCGATCGTGAACGGGTCGACCGTGTAGGCCGACACCCATACCGCGTCGGTGTAGACGGGCTCGTCGGCCAGCTCCACCGGTTCGCTGTTGAGCGGTCGGGCCACCCGCGCGAGTTCAACGGCCTCCTTGGTCACCCGGACCGCTTCGTCGGTGGTGAGATCGACGCTGGCGGCGAATCCCCACGTCCCACCGTGGACGACCCGGACGGCGAAGCCGGCCGACCGGCTGTCGCCACGGCTTTCCAGACCGCCGTCGCGGAACGACAACGACGCGTCGCGGATCCGTTCGATGCGGATGTCGGCGTGGGTCACGCCAAGGTCACGGGCGGTCTGCAGCACGGCGTCCGCGAGCGCCGCGCGAGGCAGCGCCAGGAAATCGGGATCAATGTCATGGGACGGTGGATGGGAGGCGCCTGGGCTGGTGCCCGCGGCACCGCCCATCCCAGCGCCCCCCGCCGAGGTGGTGGCAGATGTGGCCATGACCTCATCCTGGCCTCCATCGAAATGATCTTTTTCAATGGGCAAGCTCAGGGGAAGATGCGTTCGATGACGTGGGCGACACCGTCGGCGTCGTTGGAGGCGGTGATCTCATCGGCCGCCGCGAGGACGTCCGGATGGGCGTTGGCGACCGCGACAGCGTGCCCGGCCCAGGCGAACATCGGTAGATCGTTCGGCATGTCACCGAAAGCGATCGTGTTCCGCGCGGGCATGTTGTACTGTTCCGCGATCTCCGCCAGGGCGACTCCCTTGGAGACGCCCGCGCCGGCAATTTCGACGAGATCGTGACTCGAGGTGGTGACCTCGGCCGCCGAGCCCGCGATCCCTACGATCGTGGCCCGGGCGCTGGCCAGCATGGTCTCACACAGCTCCCGGCGGACCAGAAGCTTCGTCGCGGGCATTGTCAGGAGAAGTTCGGTTATATCCCCGACACGTTCGTGCGGATCGGGCCATATCGTGCTGAAGGCTGGTTCCCGTCCGAACTGGCTGCCGCTTTCCACCGCGAAAGACACGTCCGGTATGGCAGCCCGGATTTCAGTGGCCAGGCGCAGCGCGGTGGTGACGTCCAGCGTGCGATGCCTGACCACGCGATGGCTGTCCAGATCATAGGCGATTGCGCCGTTAGCGCAGATTGCCAGGCCCGACGCGCCGGTCTGGGCCACGATCTCGGCCATCACCCGTGTCGGGCGGCCGGTGACGAACACGACGAGCGCGCCGGCGCCGCTGACTCGATGCAGCGCGGCTCGGGTACGAGCGGAGACCGAGCCGTCTGTTCGGATCAGGGTCCCGTCGAGGTCAGTGGCGACGAGCGCGGGATGGAACACAGTCGTTCAGTAAACCGCATGCGGATCGGGGCCGGCGGCGGGTTGTGGTGATCGGGCGGTGGATTCGTGCGCCCGCTCCCGGGCTGGCCCCCGCCCGCTCGGGGCGGTGGTGCGTTACCATCTGGGTGGTCTCCCGATATGTTCACGTCCGGCTGGACGAGGCTTCCTGGCTGCGGGAAGCTCCGTCGTGGTGCTTGTCGAGCGCGGGCCTACCGGATTCCGGACAGCCCGGACAGCGGACAGATCCTTTCAGCGGCCAGAATGATCATTTTTGTGACCGGTGGGAAGGCAGGGTCTCCGCGGCGATGAAAACGTACGATGAACTGTATCTGGAGCTGGCTGGAAAATGGCGTGAACGAACGCCTGGATCGGGTAGCGTCGCCGCCCTTGAGAAAGGGATTCACCATATCGGGAAGAAACTGCTCGAAGAGGCTGCTGAAACCTGGATGTCGGCCGAGTACGAGGGGTCCGAACGTGTCGCGGAGGAGTTGTCGCAACTGCTGTACTGGAGCCAGTTGGTGATGATTTCCGCGGGTCTCACACCGGCCGACGTATACTCAAGGCTGTAACAGTGGGCCTGCTGTGCGCAGCCGGTGCCAAAACCGTGACACGGGGGCTATGATGCTTCGACTAGCAGTGCCCAACAAAGGGGCACTGGCCACGGCATCCAGTCAGCTGCTCGTCGACGCCGGCTACCGGGCGCAGCGAGAATCGGCGGAACTTGTCATCGCTGACGGCGAGAACGATGTGGAGTTTTTCTTTCTCCGGCCCCGTGACATCGCCGTCTACGTCGGGGCGGGTCACCTTGACATCGGCATCACCGGCCGCGATCTTCTCATCGACAGCGGCGTCGCCGCTGACGAGCTGCTGCCGCTCGGCTTCGGATTCTCGTCCTTTCACTACGCCGCGCCACTGGGCACCTTAGATGATCTCGCCGGCCTGGCCGGGACGCGCATCGCCACGTCATTCCCCGGGCTGGTCGCGGCCGACCTGGCTGACCGTGGCATCGACGCCCGCATTGTCAAACTGGACGGCGCGGTGGAGACGGCTGTCCGGCTCGGAGTGGCCGATGTCGTCGCGGACGTGGTGGAGACCGGGCGTACGCTGCGTGCTCACGGGCTGGCCCTGGTAGGTGAGCCGGTGCTGCGTTCTGAAGCCGTCGTCTTCGTGAAGAAGGGCTTGGAGCTCGTCCCCGCCCACGAGCGCCTGCTGCGCCGGATCCAGGGTGTTCTGGTCGCTCGGCGTTATGTGATCATGGATTACGACGTCCCCAAGTCTTTGCTTGAGAAAGCATGTGGGATTACTCCGGGCTACGAATCGCCGACGATTTCACCACTGCAACGCGAGGACTGGGTGGCCGTGCGAGCGATGGTGCCACACGCCGAGGTGAACCGAGTGATGGATGGCCTGTGGGAGATCGGCGCCCGAGGCATCATCGTCTCCTCGATCCGAGCCTGCCGCCTTTAGAGCGCCCGGCAATAGGGGTGTGGGTCAAGGAGTGGGGCTGGGACCGAAACAGCAAGGAAGCGGTCCTGTCAGGGCCGGTGTCGGACTGGCCCGGTCCCTGACAGCCCGCGATGAGCCCTCACTTAGAGGCTCCGGCAATAGGACTGTCCGGCTCGCGGCGCCCGGTCGGCGCCTCGCGTCATCGCTCCCCGTCCATCGCCGCGCGATGCACGGGTACCCCGGCTCGTCGGTCGACGCCCAACACAGGGCGCCTCCCTCCGCCGCCTCGCGATCCATCCGCCCGGGCGCCGCTCCCTGATCGAACGCCCTATTGCCGGAGCCTCTTAGCGATGGCTGAGGATCAGTGACATCCCCTCACCGCGGGTCGCGGTGTTCAGGAACTGGCCACGTACGGCTGAGGTGACCGTACGGGCTCCTGGTTTACGGACTCCGCGCATGGACATGCACAGATGTTCGGCCTCGACCACGACCATGACTCCACGGGGTGACAGCGCCCGCTCCAGCGCGTCGGCGATCTGGGTCGTCAGCCGTTCCTGCACCTGCGGACGGCGCGAGTACAGGTCGACGAGCCTCGCCAGCTTCGACAGCCCGGTGATCTGCCCGCTTTCGTTCGGGATATAGGCGACATGCGCTTTGCCCGCGAACGCGACCAGATGGTGTTCGCACAATGACGTGAAGTCGATGTCGCGAACCAGCACCATCTCTTCGTGACCTTCGTCGAAAACGGTGGTGAGCACCTCGGACGGGTCCCGCCCGAGGCCCTCGACCGCCTCCTGATAGGCCCGCGCGACCCGTTCGGGGGTTTTACGCAGGCCTTCTCGATCCGGGTCCTCCCCGATGCCGATCAGAAGCTCACGAACAGCGCGAGCCACCCGGTCGTGATCGAAGGGACGGATCAGCCGTGATTCCGGCTCCAGCCGCTGCCGCTCGGATACACCGATCCCAGCGGCATCCGCGGGAACGTCGACGGGAGCTGAAGATGTGTACCCGGTAGATGCGAGACCGTAATCGGCCGTCAACGGCGTCCCCTGTCGTCGTTCGGCAGTGTCGGCGGTGCCCATGGATTGGAGATCTTCGGGGTGTTCGAAGTCGGCTCCGCGGGGGCCGCGCCACCGTCCGGGTTCTGCTCCGCCGTTCTGGCCGAGTCATCAGGGGGAACCTGAGCGGTCCCGGAGCCATTCCCACTGCCCGCCGGCAGGCCGCCGCCGTTGCCGTGCGCGGCACCATTGGTACGGCCGCCCTGACCGGCGGTGGTGCTGGGGATCAGTTCCGGGACGCCGCCGGGTTTGGTCAGCCCCAGCTCGGCTGGGGTCATCACCGGCGGCCGGTCGGACGGGAGGCGCTTGCCGACACCCGTGTACGAACCGCGGCTGGACCGTTTCTGGACCGTCGCGAAGATCTCCAGGACCTCGTCTTTGCCGAGCGTCTCGACATCCATCAGCCGCAGAACGAGATTGTCCAGCACGTCCCGGTACTGAACGAGGATCTCCCAGGCCTCGTCATGCGCCGCCTCGATCAGATGCCGAACCTCCGCGTCGATCTCCGCGGCGACCTGTTCGGAATAGTCGCGCTGGTGGCCCATGTCGCGCCCGAGGAACACCTCGTTGCTCTCGCCGCCGAACTTCAGCGCCCCCAGCTTGTCGCTCATGCCGAACTGGGTGACCATAGCGCGGGCGATCTTCGTTGCCTTCTCGATGTCGTCGCTGGCGCCCGTGGTCGGCTCGTGGAAGACAAGCTCCTCGGCGGTCCGTCCGCCCAGGAACATCGCGAGCTCGTCCAGCATCTCCGATCGGGTGCGCAGGTAACGGTCCTCGAGCGGCAGCTGCATGGTGTAACCGAGCGCCCGGCCGCGGGGCAGAATCGTAACCTTGTGGACGGGATCGCTGTTCGGCAGGGCATGCCCGACGAGGGCGTGCCCGCCCTCGTGGTAGGCGATCCGCTTCTTCTCCCTGTCGCTCATGACCCGGTTCTTGCGTTCCGGCCCGGCCATCACCCGGTCGATCGACTCCTCCAACAGGGCGGGGGAGATGAGCTTCTGATCGGACCGTGCTGTGAGCAACGCGGCCTCGTTGAGCACGTTCGCGAGGTCCGCGCCGGTGAACCCCGGGGTGCGGCGCGCGATGATGAGCATGTCGACATCCGGTTCCATCGGCTTGCCCTTGGCATGCACCTTCAGGATCGCCTCGCGGCCGAGGAGGTCGGGGCGGTCGACAACGATCTGCCGGTCGAACCGTCCCGGCCGTAGCAACGCCGGGTCCAGGATGTCGGGCCGGTTTGTCGCCGCGATGAGAATGACGCCGCCCTTGACGTCGAACCCGTCCATCTCGACCAACAACTGGTTGAGGGTCTGTTCGCGTTCGTCGTGGCCACCGCCGAGCCCGGCGCCGCGGTGGCGTCCCACCGCGTCGATCTCGTCCACGAAAATGATCGCTGGGGCGTTGGTCTTGGCCTGCTCGAACAGATCCCGTACCCGGCTTGCGCCGACACCCACGAACATCTCGACGAAGTCCGAGCCGGAGATCGAGTAGAAGGGCACCCCGGCCTCACCCGCGACCGCTCGGGCCAGCAGGGTTTTGCC
>NZ_CAKJTO010000091.1:0-19895 GCF_917627405.1 Protofrankia sp. Cj5 | reverse complement strand
TAAGTGGTGGAAGGGCACGCCGTGCCAGCTGGCCAGTTCCGTGGCGTCCTGATGGTTGGAGACGATACCGACGATGTGGACGGGCAGGGTGCCGGCGCGGTGGCGCGACAGCAGGTCGGCCAGGCAGTGATCGTGTTGTGACACCATAATCAATATCCGTGGCTGGACGGCGGCGTCCCAGATCCGCCAGTCCATCGAAAACGTATCGGCGACCGTACCGAAAGCGACTCGTATCTGGTCAAGGCTGCCGTGCGGTTCCTCAAGGTCGGCGGCCAGGCGCAGAAAGAAATGGGTGCTGTCGGGATCCCCGTACTGCTGGGCCTCGATGATATTGCAGCCGGTATCCGTGACGAAGGCGGACACCGCCGCGACGATGCCGCGCCGGTTCGGACAGCTGAGCGTCAATACCAGGCGTTGAGAAAGACTACCGAGTTTGTTTGTTGGCTTCATGTTGGCATACTGTCCCAAAAGGCAGGATGCCTGTAAACACTCGTTGTGAACTATTACGCTCGGCCGTGTCCTCGTTTACGCGCTGTGTCGTTCCTGGCTGTTTTCGGGTGCGTACCGATATGGGCTCGCGTGTAGCCGTGCCCATTCCCGGCTATGCGTATGGGTACGACCATTGTGTCGGTCCTCCGAGCGTACGGCTACCCGGCGTTCTCCGGAAAACCATGACGACCAGGCTGCCAGTGGCTGCGGCGGGAGTGTGCGCGCCACGCTGGCCGGCCAGCTGGTGCTCATCGGCGTTGTGCCGCCTGCTGGTCGGTCCTGTGCTGGCGGGCCTGGCGGTGGTTTGTCGTAACCGGTGGTTGTTGGATACCTGAAGCTGATTGGTCGTTTACAGTTTTTATGTGAATGGTGACGGTGAGGTTACCATGTCCGCTGACACGCAAAAAGTTGAAACCCAACGGAGTCGGGACGGAACGCGGATGGGCCCGCGTGGCGTGCGGCGGCGGGTTTCGCGGCTCTCGCCGTTGGTGAGGCCGGTTTCAGCTCGGGCACGCTGGTCACGAGGACGGCGAGATTATAGATCTTGGTAGGGTTGCACGTGCAGCCGCATGTGCAACCACGTATGCAATGACTTATAGTTGCTGTGATCGCACTCCAGGCAGGTTCGTGCTCACGATGCGGAACCGCAAGTCAGATCACACAGGAGGGCCTCAGTGCGGGCATGCACATCACCAGGAGGGATGCCGACGCTCTCGCCGCCCTTACCGCGGCAGGGCTCGTCATCGGGATGGACGGCATGAGCACCATCGACACGGCCAAGGCCGCGGCGGACCGCATCATGGCCCGGTATATGGATCAGGACGTCGCTGTCACGGCGAACGTGATCCGTGTGCATCTCCGGACTCTCGCGGGCTTACGGCAGGGCCGGCTCTCAGCAAAGGCCGAGCGGGACACGCACGAGGCCCAGGCCATGTTCGGAGCGCTGCTCGGACTGTCCTTCGTAGATCAGGGCAAGTACGTCAAAGCGGAGCAGTCGTTGTCGGCTGCCGCGAATCATGCGGATGAGATCGCGCATCTCGGCTTGGGCGCGCACATCGCCGGGACGTGGGCGACGGCAGCGCTTGCCAGCGGCAACCCGAAGATGGCGCTTGCGCACAGTGCCAAGTGGGTCGGGATGGTCGCGGGGGGACTGCAGATGACACGGCTGCACGCGATCTCCGCGAAAGCCTACGCCGCGCTCGGGGATCAGGTTAATGCCGGTAGCTCGCTCTGCGCGGCGCGGCAGACCGCGAATCGGTACGGCGCTCCAGCGTTCCATGCGCGTCCGTTCCAGGGGCTGTCACAGGCCGAGCTGGCAGTGACCGCGGTGGATGTCTACGCCATGCTTGGGCAGACGGCTCCGGCCATGCGCATCGCCGCGGAGTGGACGCCGACGGTAACCCACAATGGTCCGACCGGGTTGCGGAACCACCTGGCCATGTCACATGCCTTGGCGCTGGCAGACAAGGAGCCGGACCGCGCGGCGGAACTGATGGCGAAGGCTATCGCGGCCGGTGCTCCGATGGGTCCGTTCGGGCCAACAGCGGCAGCGAAAGTCCGACGTTTTCTTGCCGCGGCACCGCCAGGATACCCCGGCGTCCGTGACGTCGCGACGATGGCCCGATCAGTGGGAATCGATGTGGTTTCGTCTAGCTAAGAGCGTGTGTGAGATCGGGCTTTCGATCAGTGAGCCGCGTCCAGGCGCCCCCTGGCAAGGCGGAAGGCCGAAGCGATACCGGATGAGTTGTCTCGGTGTGGCCGACAACGCGGCCAGGGGGCGCCTGGACGCGGCGAGCCGGAATGGCGATCTCACACGCTCTCTCAGAGCGCCCGGCAATAGGGGTGTGGATCAAGGAGTGGGGCTGGGGTGCGTGCATCGCGAGGCGGCGGAGGCAGGCACCGGAGGTGGTGGGTGGCGACCGACGAGCCGGGGTACCCGTGCATCGCGCGGCGCTGGACGGGGAGCAATGACGCGAGGTGCGTGCCCTGGCCCCGTTTCCTTTTCCCGTTCCTGCTCTGATGCTTTGAATGCGATGAGCCACCGTCGTCAGCGGAGCTGATGGCGGCGGCTCATCGCGCTTGCCGGCCGAGCCGATGCCGGTTATGTCTCGGCGATGATTCTGGCGAGGCGCTCGGCGGATTTGTCGGGCGGCAAGCTGTCGACGCTGAGACGATTCATGGCCTCCGCATAGCGGCTCACGTCCGCTACCTTGTCCAGGTAGACCGCGCCGGTGAGATGCTCCAGGTAGATTATGTCCGGGAGGTTTGGTTCGGCGAAGCGCAGGACGCTGAAGGCGCCGCTTTCCGCGACGTGGCCGCCGAACGCAAAGGGCATCACCTGGATGGCGAGGTTCGGTCGCTCGGAGACCGCGATCAGCCGTTCCAGCTGAGTGCGCATCACCGCGGGCGTGCCGATCGGGCGCCGCAGGGCCGCTTCGTCCAGCACAGCCCACAGCCGGGGTGGATTCGGGCGGTCCAGCACCTTTTGCCGGCTCATCCGCATGTCGACTCGGCGTTCGATGTCCTTGGCCGAGACGGTGCCAGGGGCATTACTCTGGATGATAACGCTACGGGCATAGTCCTCGGTCTGGAGCAGGCCTGGGATGAACTGGACCTCGTAGGTCCGGATCAGTGTCGCGGCGGTCTCCAGGCCCAGGTACGACTCGAACCAGTCCGGCAGAATATCGGCGAAGCGGTGCCACCAGCCGGGTTGGTTGGCCTCCCGAGCCAGCGCGAGCATCGGCGCTCGTCCGGCCTCGTCGATGATCCCGTAGAAGGTGAGCAGGTCTTCGATATCACGTTCCTTGAACCCGACCCGCCCCAGTTCCAGTCGGCTGATCTTCGATTCGGAGCCTCGGATCTCGTACCCGGCCGCCTCGCGGCTGATACCCCGGCTCTCCCGGAGCCGGCGCAGCTGGCCACCAAGTAGAATTCGGAGCGCAACCGGCCCCCGATCCGGCTGCACTGTCATCGTGTCTCCCGTATATCGTCCTGCCTGAGGGTACCGCCGCGATCCGCGGGGTATTCAGGGCTTGCGGGCGACACCGCAGAACGCGTCCAACGCGGTGGGGGTGCTCCCGGGGGCGGGCCGCCAGAGGGGGGTTGACACTACCCCGGGTTCGAGGAGCTCGAGGCCGGTGAAGAACCGGGCGATCTGCTCAGGGGTACGACGGTGGTAGTACCCGTAGCCGGGGCGTTCGCGGGTGAGCTGGAGGAGTTCCTGGCGGCGCGCCTCGCCCATGAGGACATCGGTACCGTCGTTGACGGCCAGATAGCTGCCCGAGGGCAGGGCGTTCATGAATTCCTTCACAATCGCATGTGCCTCATCGAGGTCGGCGATGGTCCCCATGATCCCTAAGAGGCTGAGCGCGATGGGCTGGGTGAAGTCCAGGGTTTGGTCGGCGATGTTGAGGATCTTCTGGGGGCTGCGCATATCGGCGTCAATGTAGGCGGTGGCGCCTTCAGGACTACTGCTGAGCAGGGCGCGGGCATGAACCAGCACGAGTGGGTCGTTGTCGACGTAGACGATGCGGGAGTCCGGGGCGATCCGTTGGGCGACCTCGTGGGTGTTGTCCACGGTGGGCAGGCCGGTACCGATGTCGAGGAACTGGCGGATACCCGCCTCACCGGCCAGGTAGCTGATCGCGCGGCCGAGGAAGGCCCGGTCGGCGCGGGCAATCTCGATGATCTCTGGGAAGATTTCGGCGTATCGGTCCGCGAACTCGCGGTCGACGGCGAAGTTGTCCTTACCGCCCAGCCAGTAGTCCCAGGCGCGGGCGGAGTGCGGCTTGGTGGTGTCGAACGTGGGGGGTGGGTAGCTGTCGATGTAGTCGTTCACAGGGCACTCCATACTCGGGACGCTCGGTGGTGCTGGCCGGGCCGATCATAGGCTTTGGCTGGGCTGCATTCACGCAGGGCTGGTTATCGTGGCGGGATCGATCTGTCGAAGAGTTTGGCCGAGTGTCGGAGCCGTCGCTCGGGATATTTTTTCACGTGTCGTAAAAACTACTTGACAAGATCAGGAGTTCCATCTCCCTCCCGGCCTCTCCGCGCGCACCGGGCAGCCTCGGCCGCGGGTGCCGCGTGCCAGGCCATGGCGAAGCCAGCGCGGTACGGCCATCCAGCCTGCCCAGCGCAAGCCTCTTATCTCACAGGCGAACATGCGGGTCAATACCCCACGTGGAGTACTGGGCCCCCACCGGCCGCGCACGCAGCCCGCCGATCGGCAGGCAGCATTCGCCAGGACTGATGCGCTGGCGGGTTGCGACCGCAGCCATCAACGCACGGCCACTCGGTATCCTTTCCACGAACGACCCTTGTGCCCGCATAGAGGAGTCCCGTGAGCAACCGGATTGAGACGCTGGAATTCCAGGCCGAGACGCGTCAGCTGCTACAGCTGATGGTCCATTCGATCTACTCCAACAAAGATATCTTCTTGCGTGAGCTGATATCCAACGCATCTGATGCCCTCGACAAACTGCGACTCGAGTCGTTGGTCAACAACGACCTCCAGGCCGACGTATCTGACTTGCGTATTGATATTGAGGCCGACCAGGAACAGCGTACCCTGACCGTGCGCGACAACGGCATCGGCATGTCCCGTGACGATGTCATCCAGCTCATCGGTACTATCGCCAAATCCGGAACGGCCGAGCTGCTCCGGAAGATGAAGGAGTCGAAGGACGCCGCGGCGTCGTACGATCTTATCGGACAGTTTGGTGTCGGTTTTTACGCCACCTTCATGGTGGCGGACAAGGTCACGCTGCTGACCCGTCGAGCCGGTGAAAGCGTTGGCACCCGGTGGGAGTCGAGCGGCGAGGGCACATATGTCATCGAGTCGGTCGACGACGCACCGCAGGGCACTGCGGTAACCGTGCACCTGAAACCTGAGGACAGCGAGGACCGTCTTTTCGACTACACCGCCGAGTGGAAGATTCGGGAGATCGTAAAGCGGTATTCTGATTTCATCTCGTGGCCCATCCGGATGGCTGCCGAACGGACCGGCGAAGATGACACGACGACGATCGAAATCCAGCAGCTCAACTCCATGAAGGCGTTGTGGGCGCGCTCACGAGATGATGTCGACCAGGCTGAGTACAACGAGTTCTACAAGCATGTCAGCCACGACTGGACCGATCCACTCGAGACCATTCATATGAAGGGCGAAGGGCACTTCGAGTACGAGGCGCTGTTGTTCATCCCGTCCCGCGCGCCGTTTGACCTGTTCATGCGGGAGGGTAAGCAGGGAATTCAGCTGTATGTGAAGCGTGTTTTCATCATGGACGACTGCCAGGCGCTCATGCCGAGTTACCTCCGCTTCATCAAGGGTGTCGTCGATGCGCATGATCTGTCGCTCAACATCTCGCGTGAGATCCTCCAGCAGGATCGCCAGATCCAGCTGGTACGCCGCCGGCTGGTCAAGAAGGTGCTCGCGACGGTCAAGCACATGCAGGCCAACGAGGCCGAGCGCTATCGGGCCTTCTGGAACGAGTTCGGTCGTGCCGTGAAGGAGGGCCTTCTCGACGATGTCGAGAACCGAGAGGCGATACTCGAGATCGTTTCTGTCGTCTCGACACACGACCCGGACCAGCCAACCACCCTGCGGCAGTACGTCGACCGCATGAAGGACGGCCAGAACGACATCTACTACATGACCGGCGATTCTCGGTTGATGATCGAAAGATCACCGCACATGGAGGCCTTTCGCGCCAGGGGTTACGAGGTTCTGGTCTTGACGGATCCGGTCGATGAAGTATGGGTCGAACGGGTCGCGCAGTTCGACGGCAAACCACTGCAGTCGATCGCCAAGGGCCAGGTCGACCTCGACACCGAAGATGAGAAGAAGAGCGCCGAACCCGACCGGGAACAACAGCAGCAGGCGTTCGCCGCGTTGCTGTCCTGGATGGCGACGAAGCTGCGGGAAGAGGTGAAGGAGGTCCGCCTGTCCGCACGTCTCACCACGTCGCCAGCCTGCATCGTGGGTGACACGCACGACATCACACCGACCCTGGAGAAGATGTACCGCACGATGGGGCAGGAGGTGCCGCATCCCAAACGTATTCTGGAACTCAATCCCACGCACCCCCTGGTAACGGGGCTGCGAAAGGCACACGAGCGGGAAGCGGAATCCGACGTTCTCACGGAGACAGCGGAATTGCTGTATGGAATGGCGTTGCTGGCCGAAGGCGGAGAACTCGGCGATCCGTCTCGCTTCACGCGCATCCTCGCCGATCGCCTGGTGCGCACGCTGTAGCGAGCGGCAACCGCTGCCACCCCACGCGGGAAGAATCCTGACGAAGCACGCCCGCGGGCTTCCGGAACCGCGCCCGCGGGCTTCCGGAACGTTGCTTCCGGTTATGGCCGGAGGCTTTGTGGTTGTTTTGCCCGGGTGGCCGGGAACGCGCCGCGTCAGACAGGGGACAGCGAGGCTTCGTGATCCCGGCCCGAATCCGGCCGGACCCGGAACAGGCCGGTGGATACCTCGTCCGAGGAGTCACGTATCCGCCATGCCCACTCGGCGTCCGGCCAGCGGGTGTCCCTCGACCACAGCGTCCCGGTGAGGTCAGCCCCGCCCAGCCAGGCGTTGGCGAGGTCCGCCCCGCGCAGATTCGCCTCGCGCAGGTCGGCGCCGGTGAGGTCCGCCCCGACCAGCCCGGCGTGGGTGAGGGTCGCCCAGGACAGCACGGCGCCGGTGAGGTCCGCCCCGTCCAGCCATGCGCCGGTGAGGTCCGCCCCGTCCAACCGGGCGCCGGTGAGGGTCGCCCAGGACAGCACGGCGCCGGTGAGGTCCGCCCCGCGCAGGTCGGCGCCGGTGAGGTCCGCCCCGTCCAAGCGGGCGCCGGTGAAGTCACGGTCAGCCGGGTTCACCGGCGCTCTCGCGGCGGCGCGGGCATCCGGCTCGGCGGCGAGTATGTCGGGAGAACGGGCCTGTGCCCAGCGGATAAGGTCGTCATCGAGGGGGAACGCGGCCGGGAGCCGGTCCATGTCGTCGTGATCGGTAGTCATGGCCCGTCCCATCCCTTCAGCGTTGTGCCATGGCGGTACAGGAGGTCTTGCACGGCGCGGGTTGTGCGTCCCTACCGATGATCCCCACGATGTCATCGGGGGGATAGCCTGCCGTGTGCATTCGATGATGGGAAGTGATGATCAACCCGCGTTGCCTGCGGCCGGCGGCCCGGACGTCACATAGCCGGCCGCTGACCTGGTTGGCGAAGTGATCGTATGAGGTAGGCGGGCAGCCACGCGCGAGAAAAGAGAATCTCCCATCACAGCTGTGGCCGGGAAGGTGTTCGGGAGCCTTCCGGGTGCCGCTGGTACTGCCCGGAGCGGGCACCGCGGGCTGTCGGCTTACACGGTCAGCGGCACCCTGCTTTCCGCAGGTCGAGCGTCCGCGTCACAGCAAGGAGCCTGCGCCAGGACCGACAGCACCGAGTAGCTCCAAACGGAGGTCTCGATAAGGAGATCTCCAGATAGAGACGGTGAAGAAGGCCAGGGCTGGACGCGTGGCTGGCGTCCTGGTCGACATACGTTCCACGCCCGCCCGCTAACAGGGGACGCGGCACCGCGAGGCGCGTGCCTCGGTCCCACCGCGCCGCGTGATAATATCAGCTATTGCGGCTATTGCCGACGTTCTGAGCGAATTCAGGTTAGATTTTCGTCCTGGGGAGATTTCATGATGTCCGATCAGTTCGGAACCCCGCCTGATTCGTCCCCGGCCCGGCCGGTTCCCAGTCACGGGACGGAACCGCCGCCACCCGTGGGGCTGTCCGCCGAGGTGTCCGCCGAGTGCTCTAAGAGCGTATCTCGTTCAGATTAGGCGAAGTTTGTCGGATCCGGTACGCGGCAATTGCCAGGATTCGGGAACGGCGAGGTGGGGTATCGACTCACCTGCGCCGTCGTCTGCACCGCCCGAGGCGGCTCTGACGGGGGATGGTTCGACTCTGCCCCGCCTCACCATCGCCAGAAACCTGACTGAAACATCACAAAATGAACGAATGCTCTCTAAGAGGCTCCGGTAATAGGGTTGTCCGGCTCGCGATCCAGCCACCCGGACGCCGCTGTCTGATCGAACGCCCTACTGCCGGAGGGCCTCCATGCGAGGGCTTGTAGCGCGGTGCATTCGACACCGCCGGTGGCCGAGAGCTCGGGGCCAGGACGACCCGTTCTTCGTCGCTCTTGTTCTAGCAGGAGGTTGGTGTTGACAAGGGCTGCCTGCAGCGCCTCACGTGCCCGGTGCAGTTGCCCGGGCTGGGCGCTCAGCGTGGTCATGTCGCCTTGGGTGACAGCTGCCTGACTAGCGGCGATGACATCGAGCAGGATGCGCAGGCTCGTGGACGCGTGCGCGGCAATCTTCTGTTCAATCTCCTCGTTCACCTCCGTGATCAAAGCAAACGTTCGACTGTCGGTGTCATCGTCGGGCATGGTGGAACCTCACAACCACGAAAATAGCGGGCTATGACCGACCCGGTCATGATTTATTCATGTGTCGATGTCATCTACATGGGTAGCTCAAGACTACAGAGCGTGCTTCAGGCCAGGATGCCAGTTTACCCGGCTGGAAGGCGTTAGCATAGCGTCGCTGATTTCTTAACGGTGCGTCTCATCGATTGAGTTGTGGAGCGCTGTGTGACGATAGTCACGGGGTGAGATGCCGTAAGCGGCGCGGAAAGCGCGGCTGAAGTCGGCGGGATAGGAGAACCCCCAGCGGGCGGCGATGACGTGGATGGGTGTTGCGTGCAGCGCGGGGTCGGTGAGATCGTGGCGACAGCGCTTTAGGCGTTCGCTGCGGATCCAAGCGGAGACGGTGAGGTCCTGTTGCTGGAAAATGCGATGCAACTGGCTGGTAGAGATGTGGTGGGCCGCGGCGATGCTGCTTGGGGTCAGCTGAGCTTCGCCCAGCCGCTGCTGGATGAATGATCGAATACGCAAGGCGAGCGTTCGCTGGCGGGTGTCTGATGGTAAAAAGCGGTCGGCATCAACTTCATGGGCAAGCAGCGCGGTCAGTAGGTCGAGCAGGACGGTTCCCAGCCGGGGTGCGTCGCTGGGCTGGTAAGGGCTCGTGTTCGCGATCATGTTGGTGACGAGTCCCACGAGGAGGGCACCGATCCCCGTGCTGCCCGATATCCGCCGGGCGATCAGCTGATCGGTCGCGGCTGAGGGCAGCGGCAGCAGCGCTCGAGGAACACGGATCGCTACTGTTGTGGCCATGTCGTGGCGGCCGGAACCTATCCAGATATCGAAAGGGCGCCAGGTATTATAGAGGACCAGCTCGCGCGTGGCGACCGTGACGTCCCGGCCCAGCTGGGAAAGCCTCGCGTTCCCGCGGAGGAGAAAGCCCATCTCGTACTGCTCGGTATCGGACTGTTTGATCAGTTTTGGGGTCCGAAGTACCTGTAACGACGGAAAAGATGCTGTGAACATGTCCACAGCACCGAGTTCCAGCAGGCGCAAGGTCGCTGGGAAGTCTTCCTCGTGGTCGCTGCGAAACTCCAGCGGGGCAGTGGCCCAGTGGGCCATCGCACGCCAGGCATCAAACCGTTCTCCCGCGGGCAGATCCGCACTTCGGAACACCGTCTCGATCATCTTTTCCCCGAGCTTTCTGACCACCTTATGCTCCGTCAGAGCAGCAAACCACAGCATTTCGTGGGCTCCACTGGTAGATCAGTGGCGGGGCGTCCGGACCCAGCGGTCATGACATCCTTGATGTCAGCGTCGTTGAGAAGATGCCGTGCTCTTTCTGGCCGCCACGGCGGTGGCCAACTCTGTTGAAACGCGCTGTCATGTCGCGGGCGAATGTGTCCGCCCGCGCATCCCGCGTGCGGCGGGGATGGCGAACAGATACTGATTCTGACCAGCCACCAGATCGGTAGCGAAGGCCGCCGTGGCAAAGCGCACTGTGAACGATGGCTCCAGTCAGTTCCGGACTTCCGATTCCAGTTTGACGGTACCCGAGGTAAGCGGCGGCGGTGAGCATACCCGGCGATGGCCGTCGCCCGCGGGCTGCCGTCCGATGGCTTCTGATGTCTACGGAACGCGGGCCACTGCACCGTAGGCTGCCGTGTCCGCGGCGGACGGACGAGGCTGTGGTTCGTTCTCGGCTCGCCAGGCAGGCAGGGCCGCAATACCCGGAGATATCAGTTCGAGCCCGCCGAGGAACCGGGCGACCTCCGCTCGGTTTCTCATCTGAAACGTTACCCGGGTTGTGGCGATGACATCGTCGACGCTTGCGGCGGTCCCCGGCGACATGAAATCCCTCGTCACGTGGGAGATGGCCAGATAGCTGCCGGACGGCAGGGCCGCCAGCAGCCGGGACACGGCGCCGTACGGATCATCGGCATCGGGGACGAAGTGCAGGACCGCGATCAGCATCAGCGCTACCGGGCGAGACAGGTCCAGCGTCCGCTGGAGATCCGGATGACTCAGGATCTTCTCGGGGTTCCGGAGGTCCGCGTTCAGATAGGCGGTGGCGCCGCGATGGTCGGAGGTCAGCAGGGCACGGGCGTGGGCAAGCACGATCGGGTCGTTGTCGACGTACACGACGCGTGACTCGGGGGCGATCGCCTGGGCGACCTCGTGCGTGTTGTTCGCGGTCGGGATACCGGTGCCGATGTCAAGAAACTGTCGGATACCCGCCTCCTCAGCCAGGAACTGTACGGCCCTTCCCAGGAATCGGCGGTTCTCGAGGGCCGCGATCCGGATGGTAGGAAATGCTGCGGCGATGGCATCTCCGGACTCCCGGTCGGGTAGGAAGTTGTCCTTGCCGCCGAGCCAGTAGTCATACCGGCGGGCTGGATGTGCAATTGTGGTGTCGATTTCCGGCGACAGCCGGTCCTCCCGCAACACCGACGTGAAGTCCCACACGGTCTCGCTGCTCTGTTCCGCCACGCCCGGCATCGTGCACCAGGCCGACAGCGTCAGGTAGCGCCAAACGGAGGTCTCGGTAAAGAGATCTCCATGTGGAGATGGCGGACAAGGCCGGGCTGGGTGACCATGAAGGCATGAACAGCAGGGCTACGAGGCGGCCGAAACCGGCTTCGACGTGGGGCTCCGTGAAAGCACCGCGCCGACCTGGATTTTTCGTCGGGCGATGAGGCTGGTTCCCTTGATTGTCGATCATCGACTTGCTTATGGCCTCCTGTCCGTGAGCGGGCGCGGGGCGCGACCGTCCGCTGTGGGCGTGGGGTTTCGCTTTTCCCGGCGGAGTCCTGCCGCGGCCGTCGGATCGACGCGGTGGGTCCTGCTGACCAGCTGACCAAGGTGGGCTCGGCGGAGGTGACCGTCAGCCGTAGACGGGGGTTGGTATCGATACCGAGTTTGCAGTGGCCGCGGTGGGTCCGCACGTTCCCATGCTGGGAACCGATCCTCGCTGTGCGGCGGAGGTGTTTCTTCAGCCTGTGCGGCGGTGGCAGCCGGGATCCCAGCCCGCTGCGCTGGGATCCGGTCCGCCGACGGACCGATGCTTCCCTGGCGTCTACCGGCACGGTCGGGCTGCTTCGGTCGATGGTGGGATGAACCACCGCGCGCACCGGTAGCCGGTCACATGGTCAGCGGCCAGTCCGTGTTCCGCGAGCAGTTCTCCCACGTCCGGGCCGGACAGCGCTCGGTACAGATACCAGCGTGGCGCCAGCATGATCATTTCTGTCGAGGGCTGGAATCCCGTGAACTCGGAGGCTGGACGCGGTGGACGGGCGGGACACCGACGCATCTTTTGATCATGTCTGGCCGGCCGCGGAGACAGCGGACTTCGTCAACACAACAGTCTCGGACAACCAGCCGGCGTCGTCGGGCAGGTCGGGCAGGGCTCCGATGGCGAAGGGGATAACCGACATGGCCGGCAAGGGTGCTGGCGGGCTGGCGGCTCCAGCGTGTGAGCCTGCTGGCGAGGTCGTCGGCGGTGCCTCGCCCGGCCTGTGGTTCGGGGTACTGGGGCCGCTGGAGGTCCGCCGGGACGGTCAGCCGCTGCCGTTGCGAGGCCCGCGGGAGCGGACACTCCTTGGCCTGCTGCTGTCCGAGCGTAACCGGGCTGTCTCGGTGTCGCGCCTGGTGGACGGGGTGTGGGGAGCGGCCCCGCCGCCGACGGCGGAGAAAACGCTGCGAAGCTACATTGCCCGGCTGCGTCGACTGCTGGAGCTGGACCGTCCGCCAGCGGGGTGGCGGGTTCTGGTCACGGTGCCGTCGGGGTACAGCCTGCGCGTCGACACGGCGGCCCTGGACGCGGCACTTTTCAAACAGCTTGTCGGGCAGGCGCGGCCGGCGCTGCTGGCCGGCGCACCCGAGCTCGCGTTTGCCCGGTTCCGGCGTGCGCTGGAGCTGTGGCGAGGGGATGCGTACGAGGATCTGGGTGACGCCGAATTCGCGGTGGCAGAACGCGATCAGCTTGCGGAGCTGCGGCTGGCCGCGGTAGCCGACCGTCTCGACGCCGAGTTCGCCCTCGGCCATGCGGCGGCCTTGGTCGGCGAGCTGCAGTCGCTGGTGGCCGCATATCCGTTGCGGGAGCGGTTCTGGGGCCAGCTGATGGTCGCGCTTTACGAGTCGGGGCGGCAGGCGGAAGCGCTGGAGGCCTACCGTTCGGCCCGGACCCGGCTCGTGGGCGAGATCGGTGTGGAGCCCAGCCAGCAACTGCGCGCGCTGAACGCGGCGATCCTTGCCGAGCAGCCCAGCCTGCTCCCGGACGCCGTACACCCGCAGGGCCTGCCGGCCGGGCTGAGCGGAGACCGCAACCCGTTGCTCGGGCGGGATGTGGAACTGCACTGGTTGGAACAGATGTGGGGGCATGCCCTCGACGACGCGGGGGGAGCCGTCATCGTCGAGGGCGAACCGGGGATGGGTGCCAGCCGGCTCGTCGCGGAGTTCGCTCGCCGGGTGGGTGGCCGCGGCGCTGTGCTCGTCGTCGGATCGGTGGAGACCGAGACGCTCGCGGGCTCCACGGCGGAGCGCCCGGTACTGGTCGTCATCGACGACCCGGCGGGGATGGACCCGCGGGAAGTGGAGCGATTGGCGGCCGCGGCCGTGCGGTTGCCGGTGCTCATCGTCGTCACAGCCAGACCACGCGACGAGCGGGCGGAAGGCTGGTCCGGTGCGTCCGGTGCGTCCGGTGCGTCCGGTGCGTCCGGTGCGTCCGGTGCGTCCGGTGCGTCCGGTGACGCGGAGCGCGTCCTGCGGCTTGGCCCGCTTGGGGTCGATCAGATCAGTGCGATCGTGGCCGGCTACGTGAGCGATGAGGACCTGCCGGTGGCGGCCGAGGCGGTGGCCGTGTCCTCCGGCGGAATCCCGGCGCGGGTCCACGAGGATGCGGCTGGCTGGGCGGTTGCCCGCGCCGGTGAGCGGGTCGGCAAGACAGCCGTGCGGGTGGCGACAGGCCGCCTGGACCTGGTCGCGGCTGAGCAGGCGATGGTCGCTGAGGTTCTGGATCTGCAGCGGGCGAGGACTCGCCATGCCGTCTCGCCGGTCGTCTGCGCCCGCCCGGCTGGTGAGACAGAGACCGTCGTCTGCCCGTACAAGGGGCTGGCGCGCTTCGACGAACAGGACGCCCCGTACTTCTTCGGGCGGGAACGGCTTGTCGGGCAGTTGGTGACCCGCTGCATTGCCACGCCGCTGCTGGCCGTGGTGGGCCCGTCAGGCAGCGGGAAGTCGTCGGTGGTGCGGGCCGGGTTGGTGCCGGCGCTGCGATCGGGTGTGCTGCCGGGCAGCGACCGGTGGCGGATCCGGTTGCTGCGGACCGGCACCACAGACCCGACCGCGCTGGACCTCGACAGCGGCAGCAGGGGGAACGAGCTTGTCGTCTTGGACCAGTTCGAGGAAGCAATCACCATGTGGACGCAGGAGGGCCGGGAGGAACTGATCGACCGTCTGGTCGGCGCACTCGAACGCGCTGACGGGCGCTTTCGCGTCGTTCTCACCGTGCGTGCCGACTGCTACGGCCGGTTCGCCCGTCATCCCGCGCTCGCCCGCCTTATTGGCGACAACACCGTCCTCGTCGGTCCGATGGCTGTGGGCGGGCTGCGGCAGGCGATTGAGAAACCCGCCCGGGTTGCCGGGCTGGAACTCGAGGAAGGGTTCACAGACGCGGTCCTGGCCGACGCACGGCAGGAGCCCGGGGCACTGCCGCTGCTGTCCACCGCACTGTTGGCGACCTGGGAGCGCCGGGACGGCCAGACACTTCGTGTCGCCGCCTACCGCGAGGCGGGCGGTGTCGCCGGGGCGATCACCCGGCTCGCCGACGGCGTCTATGACAGCCTCGATGACGAGGGCCGGGCGATTCTCCGCCGCCTGTTCCTCCGGCTCGCCACTCCTGGTGAGGACGGAGCCGACCTGCGACGCCGCGCGCCGCGGTCCGAGCTGGCTGGCAGCGAACAGGCGGAGGCCGTGCTCACCGCCTTGATCGGGCGACGGCTGGTCATCGCGGCCGACGACACGGTGGAGGTCGCGCACGAGGCGCTGTTGCGGGAATGGCCCAGGCTGCGGACCTGGCTGGAGGCCGACCGCGACGGCCACCGGGTGCACCGCCACCTCACCGAGAGCGCCAGCGCCTGGGTAGCGGCCGGTCATGCTCCGGGCGACCTCTACCGCGATGCCCGGCTACAGGCCGCCAAGGAATGGGCGGACGCCTATCCGGATGACGCCAACCCACTGGAACAGTCATTCCTCGCGGCATCCACAGCCGCGGAGGAACATGCGCTGCACGACGCCCGGCGAGCCGCCCGGCGGCTGCGCTCGCTGGCCTCCGTGCTGGCCGCGTTGCTCGTGGTCGCGTTGGTCAGCACGGGTCTGGCGGTCATGCAGCGAAGCACGGCGGACCGCCAGGCGCGGCTGGCCCACGTCGCCACCAGGTCGGCGCAGGCCGCCCAGCTGGCGACGGTGGCCGCCAGCCTCGGCGCTGACCAGGTTGATCTGGCGCTGCTGCTCGGCGTGGAGAGCTACCGGCTCCAGCCATCCCGGGACACCGAAGCCGGCCTGCAGACCGCGCTCGTTCACACCCCTGCCAGCCTCGACCGGGTCATTCGTTTCGATGCGCCCAACCTGCTGCCGCTGGTCCCCCCGTCGGTGAGCTGGGACGGGCGGCTGCTCGCCGAGCCGCGACGGGACGGCACGGTCCGGCTGTGGGACCTGCGTACCGGCCAGGTCCAGCGCACACTGCGCTGGCACACCAGCCGCGAACTCGCACTCTTCAATGCGGACGCGACGCTGCTTGCCGTCGGCGGGAACGACGGAACCGTGGTCATCTGGGATGTCATCAGCGGTGAGCAGGTCGGAGCGCCGATCCGGGCCGGCAACGGGCTTGCCTACGGACAGTTCGATCCGACTGACCCCTCCCGGCTTTTTGTGATCGACGACAATGGGCAGATCGCGCTGTGGGATCGCTCGGCCCCTGACACACCGCGGCAGATCGGGGCGCCGCTGCACTTCCCGGCGAAACCTGGCGACATCCCAATGGTCATGATCAATGCGGACGGGAGCCGGCTGGCCGCTGGGATCTTCGGCGGCTCGTCGACACGGATATGGGATGCCCATTCCGGGACGGTCTTGTGGGATCTTCCCGGGGCACCTGGCTTCTTCGCCTCCGATGCTGTCACGCTGCCTACTACTCTTGGTGACCGCGTGATGCTGTGGGATGTCCGCAGCGGTCAGCTGCGCCAAGCGCCGCTGACCGGCTTCACAGCGGCCTTCGCCGGTATGCTGATCAGTAACGACGGGCGCCGCCTCGCGCTCAATGACGGAGCCAGCTTCATCCGGGTGTTCGACATACCTTCGGGCCAGCAGGTCGCGGTCCTGCCACTCCACGAGCGTGCGACCACCTCGACCGCCTTCTTGCCCGATGGACGACTGATCGCCAGTGGCGTGGCTGAGGTCGATATCTGGCGCCTGGACAGCGCCACGTCACCGCTGGGCAGGACCCTGCAAGGACATACCGGCCGGGTCACGGGCACCTTCTTGCCCGGTGATACCAAAATCGTTACTCAAGGTATTGATGATCGACAGGTTCTGCTGTGGGACGCGGCCACCGGCCGCTCCGAGGGCCGATTACTCGACGGCGCCGTTGCGGCCCCCGTCGTGTTCAGCCCGGACGGGGCGTTGCTCGCTGCGCCGGGCCAGGATGGGACGCTCCGGTTGTGGGAGCGGGCCAGCGGGGCCGACCTGGCAGTTCTTGCCGGCTCCCAACCAGCCGGAAGCTTCTCCGCTATCGCATGGAGCCCGGCGGGAGGGCGGGTCGCGGTGGCTGCTGGCGGTTCCGTCCTGCTGTGGGACGTCCATGACCCCAGACAGCCGCATCTCGTGGGGAAGCTTGCCACGGCGGGCGTGGCTCATCCGGGCGTCCCGGATGGTTTGTACCCCTTCTACAGCCACGACGGGCGCTGGCTTGCTGTCGAGGATCTCCCGGGCCGCATCGTCACCCTGTTCGACACCGCCACCGGCAGCCCGGTGTGGTCGCAGGTGCTGGAGGCCACCGCTGACGCCCCAGCGTTGGCGTTCTCACCGGACAACGCAACGATCGCGATCGGCTATGGAACGGTAGCGGTCGGTGTCGTCGAGTTCCGCGACGCGAGGACGGGGACCTTACGGCGGACATTGCAGACACCAAGCAGCGGCGGGGTCGAGTTCCTCCGCGATGGCAGCGTCGTGATGACGACAAGCGACATCGGTGGGAACGGCAGCGCACATCTATGGGATGCCGTCACCCTTGCGCCGATAGGCGTAGCCATGCCGCAGCCGCGCGGCGGATACTCCCTCGCGCGCAGCCTGGACGGCGTCACCGTGTTGACCGGCACGTCCGAGGGGGCTGTCCAGATCTGGGACGTCAGCACCGAGACCTGGGCGATGGTTGCCTGCCGTATCGCGGGGCGCAACCTCACCCGAACGGAATGGAGCCGCTACCTGTCCGGTGAGCCCTACCGGCGTACCTGTCCTCAATGGCCAGAGCACCCGTGAGGTGACGGCGGGTCAAGGCCCGGTCGTGCCGTGTTCCCGCCGATTCCCACCGCGACCGCACCGATCACCTGGAGGCCGAAGCCGACGTAGAAGCTTCTGACGGAGTCATGCTGCGTGATGACGGCCAAACCGGTGGCGGCGAGCAGGTATCCGCCGATGAACAGGACCCGGCCGAGCCGGCTCAACCTCCGCCAACAGGGCGCGGCCCGACGGATCTGGCCGCTGGCCATGCATATGAACACCCCGCCGGCCACCAGGAGCACGCCCCTGGTCAGCCGCCCGTCGTACACCCCGAGTTCAGCGGCGGTAGCGACATGCCTGTGCGTGGCCGAGGCCGCCTGGATAACACCACCGGCGATGAGTCCCAGACCGGCGAGCTCCACCAACACACCGATCATCCAGCGGCCCCTGGGCATGCGCCACATCCTTACCGACACATCACCGACACATCACCGTCATATCCTTACCGGCCGTCGGCCCGGATTCCGGCGTTTCGACCACTCCGTCCGGCATCCCCTGGCCCGCCGGTAAGGCGCTCATGGCGACAGCGCCGGACGTGTGCTGAAGCCGGGAGGCACTCGCCGTCCAGGGAGGCTGTCATCTGCGAGGCACACCCGAAGCGGCAGGGACGCCGGCCGTGCGAAGCCGCTCTGGCGGGAAAGCCAGCGGCCCTGGCGGGGCTAACCATTTCAGACTCGGGTCGTGGATTGGTTGCGGATCGGCGGAAGCCGGGCGAACAGTATCTGCAACCTTGTCACCACCGGTATGCAACCAGCGATCGGCAGTCTCGATATGGCGCAGAGTTCGACGCAACGACAGCGGGGGGACCGCAAACGATGTCCGCTCACCAGCGGAGCGGCGACTCCGTGAGAGAGGTGGCTACTTGTGCACGACAGCAATAACGGCCGGTTCGACGCGTTGAGCGAGCGGTCCTTGCTGGGCACGCTGGGAGCCCGTGAACGATGTCGACGTAGCCCGTCCACTCGGGTCCAGCTGTTCCGACAGATCGTTGATCTGTACAACAGGATGATTCACCCCAGCGATCCCGACGATGCCGTGGACGCGGCGCGATCGCTCCTTCGGCTCCTGCGCGATGTCGGTTATCGCGATGCCGGCTACAAGGAACGGGCTGAGCGGGTCCTTGCGGAGGCGTTCCCCAGCCGTGAAGTGGAAGCCGTCGTGCGCATGGCTCGGACCGTCAGTGGGCAGGCCAGTGGGGATGATCGCCAGCAGGATGATGGTACGGGCTCCGTCCATGCCTCCGCTGCTCTCATCCGCCAGCTCCAGGCCCGTTCTCCAGACGTGGCGAAACCGCCCACGGACCTGGCCGATCTGATCGCGCTTAACGCCACCGGTGCCCAGCTAGCCGGGGTGGACCTGTGCGGCGCCCGCCTGTTTGACGCGGATCTGTCCGGTGCCCAGCTAGCCGGAGCGAACCTGTCCGATACTGTGTTGTTTGGGGCTGATTTGTCCGATACGGTGCTGGCTGGGGCGGACCTGTGCGGTGCGCTGTTGGCCGGTGCTGACTTGTCCGATACCGTGCTTGCTGGGGCTGATCTGTCTGGTGCTCAGCTGGCTGGGGCGGATCTTACCGATACGGTGCTGGTCGGCGCGGACCTGTGTGGCGCCCGCCTGCACGGGGCTGATCTGTCTGGTGCTCAGCTGGCTGGGGCGGATCTTACCGATACGGTGTTGGCTGGGGCGGACCTGTCTGGTGCCCGCCTGCACGGGGCTGATCTGTCTGGTGCTCAGCTGGCTGGGGCGGATCTTACCGATACGGTGTTGGCCGGGGCGGACCTGTCCGGTGCCCAACTGGACAGGGCGGCCCTCGTCGATGCCCGGTTGGACGGGGCGAACCTCACCAGCGCGGCCCTTGTTGACGCCCGCTTGGACGGGGCCAGTCTCATCGGTGCCCAGCTCGACCGCGCGAATCTCGAGGGCGTGCAGTGGTCGGCGGGTACGCGCTGGCCGGACGCAGGGTGGGCACGACGGATGTGGGACGCCTCAGAGGAGGTGTCCGCTGGCGTGTTCCAGGTCCGGCCGGATCCGGGTCGGGAACGAGCGGATTTCCCGCCTTTTGTCTGACCCGGCGATGCGGGGCCTCGATATTTCGCAACAGGGACGCGGTGCGGTTTTATCGTGCGCTCCTAAAAGCAAAAGTCGTCCAAAAAAAGATCGAATGGCGTGCGGGCGTGGCCGTGGGGAAGGCACCGCGGCCCGCGGTATCAGAATTATGACATTATAGTCAGCTGAGTAGCGTCTTCCTCGCTGGTAATCTTCCAGCTGTATCCAGGTTATAAGGAGTTTGTACTCATATCCGTTCACTCTGCGGACATTGTTTCGACGGTCTTATTTTGATGTTGTTTGGCTGGCTGAGAACTCCGGAGCGGAACGGCGGGAACGAGTAATAGTTCGGATGTCCGTGTGTTGGGCGTGTGCTGGTATGAAGCCGGATCCTCCGCCCGGGGTGCAGCAGTGTA
>NZ_CAKJTO010000090.1:0-20002 GCF_917627405.1 Protofrankia sp. Cj5 | reverse complement strand
CGTTCCCTGGGCGCTCTGGGCGGGCTCGGTGCCCGCGACCGGGTCTGTTCTGATCACGTTGCCGGCCACGATCGTGTCGCTGGCCTCCTGGCGTGACACGGCCGCCACGTTGAGCTGCTGACGGGTGAGCCGGCTCTGGGCTTCGGCCACCGTCAGGGTGGCGACGTCGGGTACCCGGACCTTCGCCTTGCCCAGGCTGAGGCGTATCCGCACCGTGCTGTTGGGCTTCACCTCGGCGGCAGCGGCCGGAGCCTGCTCCATGACCTTGCCCTCGGCAAACGTGTCGCTGGTGGCGGGATCGTCGAAGGCCGCGAGCAGCCCGGCGTCGGTGAGCCGGCGTTCGGCCGTGGCCCGGTCGAGACCGACCAGCGGGGGAACCCGCACCGTGCCCGGCCCGGCCAGCACCTTCATCGCCGCAAGCCCCCCGAGCAGGGCGATGAGGGAGACGATCGCTATCGCGGCGAGCCGGCCGCGTGACCAACGCGGCTGTGGCCGATAGCGCGGCTCGAGACCGTGTGGTTCCCCGCCAGCCAGTTCGTAGCCGGTGGTTGCTCGCGACCGGCTGGCTGCCGGCAGCCCCCAGTGGGCACCGCCGACGTAATCGGCGGGCTGGCCGGAGTCCTGACCGGGCTCCGGCAGGTACGCCGCGAGCTGGCGTAGCTCGTCCAACATGGCGCCGCCGTCGGGTGGCCGTTGGTTCGGGTCGCGTGCCGTGGCGCGCAGCACGAGCGTGTCCAGCGCGGCGGGGATACCCGGCACGACGGTGGATGGCGCGGGAACCTCGCCGTGGACCGCCTGGTAAGCCACTGACATCGGGGTGCTGCCGGTGTGGGGCAACTGCCCGGTCAGCATCTCGTAGAGCACGACCCCGGCGGCGTAGATGTCACTGCGGGTGTCGGCCGATCCGTCGCTGACCTGTTCCGGCGCCAGATAGCCGACCGTTCCCATCACCACACCTTGTGTCATGGCGTAGGTTGACTGGCTGAGGGGCCGGGCGAGCCCGAAGTCCGCGACCTTCACCTGGCCGTCGTTGCCCAGGAGGATGTTCTCCGGCTTGATGTCGCGATGTATGATCCCGGCCTCATGGGCCGCGGTGAGAGCTTCGAGGACCGGCTCGATGATCTCGACGGCATCGGTCGGGGACAGCCGGCCGCGGCTGCCGATATACTGGCGCAGAGTCTGGCCCCGCACAAGCTCCATCACCAGGTAGGTCACATTCCCGTGGGGGCCGTGATCACTGCCCTGGTCGAGGATGGAGACCGCGCGCGGAGTGTTCAGCCGGGCCGCGGCGGTCGCCTCCTGGTGGAAGCGCCGGATGAAGTCCTGGTCGTGGGCGAGGGCCGGATGCATGACCTTGAGAGCGACCAGCCGGTCAAGCCGGTTGTCGTGAGCGACGTAGACCGTCGCCATCCCGCCCACGGCAATGCGTTCCTGCGCGGTGTAGCGCCCGTCCAGTAACCGTCCGATGACGGGGTCTGCGACGGTCGCGTCCATATCGCACAGCTTACGATCGAGCGCTGCCACCGCGGGCATCCGGTCGTAGGAGCGTGTTTGAGATCGGGCTTTCGATCAGTGAGCCGCGTCCAGGCGCCCCCTGGCAAGGCGGGAGGCCGAAGCGATACCGGATGAGTTGTCTCGGTTCGGCTGACAACGCAGCCAGGGGGCGCCTGGGCACGGCGAGCCGGAATGACGATCTCAAACACGCTCTGAGAGCCGGGTGTGAAACGCGGATATGCCGCAGTCGCCACCGGCTACCCTCGCTGGCATGAAGCGGATCGTGGTTGTGGGCGCGGGGCTCGCGGGGCTGCGTACCTGTCAGGAGCTGCGGGCTGCCGGCTACACCGGGGCGCTGGCCCTGCTCGGCGCGGAGGAGCACGTCCCCTACGACCGGCCGCCGCTGTCGAAGGCCGTGCTCGCCGGGCGTCGTGACGACACCGCGTTGCCCCTTGGCCAGATCGATGCCGAGCTGCTGCTCGGCCGGCGCGCTACCGGGCTGCGGCCGGGGATCGTCGAGACCGATCGCGGTCCGCTTGATTGCGACGGGCTGGTTATCGCCACCGGAGCCGACCCGGTGCGGTTGCCCGGGGACGGGCCGCAGCGCGTCCTGCGCACCATCGACGACGCTCGCGCGTTACGGGCCGTCCTGCGTCCCGGCCTTCGGCTGGCGGTGGTCGGAGCGGGCTGGATCGGCGCGGAGGTGGCGACGACCGCCGCGGCCGCGGGGGCGGCGGTGACCGTCGTCGAGGCCGCGAGCGTTCCGCTGGCGCAGGCGCTGGGGGAGGCGGTCGGCGCCCGCATGATCGACTGGTATGCCCAGGCCGGCGTGGCGTTACGGCTGGGTACATCGGTGCGTGCCGTCCGGCCGGACGGGCTTGATCTCGTCGGCGGGGAGCGGCTGCCCGCGGACGAGATCGTGGTAGGCATCGGGGTGCGGCCGGCCACCGGCTGGCTCGCCGGCTGCGGGATCGCGCTCGACCGCGGGGTCGTCGTGGATGAGCACCTTGCCGCCGAGTGGTCCACACCGGTCGTCTGTGTGGGTGACAGCGCCGCGTGGTGGTCACGGCGCTACTCGGCACGGATGCGGGTCGAACACTGGGACTGTGCCCAGCGGTCACCCGTTGTCGCCGCCGCCACCCTGCTGTGTACGGCCGCGGGCGCACCACTGGCGGACGCCCCGGTCTATGACCCGGTGCCCTACTTCTGGTCGGAGCAGTTCGGACGCATGATCCAATTTGTGGGCCGCCGCCCGGCCGGCACGAAGCCGGTCTGGCGGGGTGACCCGAGCCAGCCCAAGGGCTGGTCAGCTGGCTGGTTCGACGATGCCGGCCAGCTGACGGGGGTGGTCGCGGTCGGCCGCCCAGCTGACGCCGTGCGTGGCCGGCGCATGATGCTGACCGGCGTGTCGATCGATCCGGCCGGGTTCGCGGACGTGTCGGTGCCGTTGGGCTGACCCGTGTTGGCCGGGCTGAGCCACGCTGTTGGGCTGAACGGTCATGAGTCGCCGCTGTTTCCGGGCAGCCCCCTGTCGGGATGCTGGTGAGACGATTACTACAGTGCCTGGGTGCCCCGCATTCACCTGGTCTCGAACCTGCCCGGCGCGAGCGTTCTCGGCGACCACCTGCGGGGCGCCGGGCTTGGGCCCACGTCCGCACGATCCGCGGACGCGCTTCTCGTGCTCATTGACCGTCCCCTCGACGATGTTGAGCAGGACGTGCTGGACCGTGCGCGGCAGTCCGTCCCCGTGTTGCTCGCCGGTCCCACGCTGCGCTCACTGCCGCCGGACAGCCCGCTGGTCGAGGCGTTGGGGCTGCTGCCCGGGAGAGTGACGCCGGTCCACGAGCTCCGGCTGATCCCGGGGCCGGACGGCGGTGAGTTCACCGCACGGATCGGCGCCTTCCGCCCGGTCGACCAGTGGGTCGTTTCCGACAAGATCGCCGATGACGTGCAGCAGCTGCTGATGGTTCGCCACGAGCTCGCGGACCATCCGGTGTGCACCTGGCGCCCGTCGACAGGCCTCGGCATGTTCACGGTCGGCTCGAGCGACCGCACGCTGGCTGATCCGGCCTACCACCGACTGATCGGCCGGTGGCTGCGCCATGCCCTGGGGGTCCTTGACGCGCCGCCGGTACGGGTGGGGCTGCTCGGTACGGCCGACTCCGCCGCCATCCATCACCTGGCCGTCGAGGCGACCGAAGGCCTGGAAATGGCCGCGGTCTGCGACGGGGGATCCCGCCCGCCGGCTCGTGGCGGCGATCGCGGTGCCCGCCGGATCGCCAATCCAGCCGAGCTGGTGAGTGATCATGACGTGGGCCTCGTCATCGTCGCCACGCCGACGCATACCCACGCCGAGTGGGCCATGCGGGCGCTGGAGGCCGGGAAGCACGTCGTGGTCGAGGAGCCGTTCTGCCTGTCCACCCAGGAAGCTGATGATCTTATCTCCGCCGCGGCCGAGCGGGGGCTCGTCCTGGCCGTGCACGCCGACCAGCATGACGACCCCGGTTACCGGGCGCTGCGGGCCGCGGTGCGGTCGGGCGCGGTCGGCGACGTGCTGTGGCTGGAGACCTTCCAGGGCGCATTCGCGCGTCCCGCCGGTACCTGGCATGACGACACCAGGGTGAGCGGCGGTGTCATCTACGACCGTGGCTTCGCCCATCTGGACTGGGTCCTCGACCTGCTCACCGAACCTGTCGAGTGGGTGTCGGCAACCACGCACAAGCGGGTCTGGCACCACGTCAGCAACGCTGACCACACCCGGGTCCTGCTCCACTTCGCCGATGGCGCCGAAGCTCAGGTCACGATTTCCGACCTCGCCGCGGTGGCGTTGCCGAGGTTCCACGTCGTTGGTAGTACGGCTTCGATTATCAGCGAGACCGCGGTGGAGCTGGCGGGGCCCAGCGCCCGGTCCGGGCGGCATTCCGAGCGGGCGCTTGACGCTTTTCCCGGCCCGCTGAACCTGGTCACCGGGGACGGGAGCCGGACCCGGCTGGCGTTTCCGCCGCCCACCCCCTCGGTTTTCCACAGCGAGCTGGCAGACCGCCTGGTGTCGGGCTGGCCGATGCCGTACCTGGTGGAGACGGCCCGGCGGGTGGTGGCCGTGATGGAGGCGGCCACCCGATCGGCGGCTGCCGGCGCGGCTCCCATCCCCCCGGCGTGACCAAGAGCTGTTGCCCGGTGTTTACTTTGACCGTGGATTGGCTGACCCTGCCCGATGTCGCTGACCGGCTCGGGGTGCCCATCACGCGGGTGCGTCAGATGGTGCGAGACCGTAAGCTGCTGGCCGTACGCTCCGGGGGTGTCCTACGGGTGCCTGCCGATTTCATCGTCGACGGAGCGGTCATCAAAGGTCTGCCCGGCCTGCTGACAGTGCTGGCGGATGCGGGGTTTTCCGACGAGGAGTCGATGGGCTGGCTCTTCCGGGACGACCCGACCCTGCCCGGTACCCCGGTGCGGGCGCTGACGGAGAACCGCGGCCGGGAGGTCAAACGCCGGGCCCAGGCACTGGCTTTTTAAGGCTCTTGTAAGGACCGTCCGGCCGCCGCTGGTCGTGGCTGGTCGCCGCGGCCGTTGATCCGCGCGAATGAGAAGCGGCTGGGCGGGCCCGGTCGTGGCGGGTATGCTGTGCCGCCGGGTATGTCACACGTAAGGTCATGGGTATGGTGCGGGATTCTGATGCGCTGGTATCTCGTACGGCCGAGGCGCGGCTGGTGCGGCTTGCCGATGCCCGGCTCTACCTGTGTACCGGGCTCCGGCCGGCGTTTCCCGAGTTTCTCGACGATGTCCTCGCCGCCGGGGTGGACGTCGTCCAGCTGCGTGAAAAGGGTCTGGAGTGGCAGCCCGAGGCCGCTGGGCTTGCCGCGACGCGCGAGATCGCCCAGGGGCGTGGCGCGCTGGTGAGCGCCAACGATCGGGCCGATCTCGCCGCCTTCACCGGGGTGGACGTGCTGCACGTGGGGCAGTGCGATATCCCGCCCCAGCTGGCCCGTCAGCTGCTCGGTCCGGACGTGCTGATCGGGCAGTCCACTCATGATATTGATCAGCTCACTGCCGCGATAGAAGATCCCGACGTGGACTACTTCTGTGTCGGGCCGGTGCGGGCGACCCCCACCAAACAAGGGCGGGCCCCGGTCGGGCTGGAGCTGCCACGTCTGGCCGCCCGGCTCGCTCCGCCGTTCGCGCTCGGGGCCAAGCCGTGGTTCGTCACCGGCGGGGTGGACGGGACAACCCTCGACGAGGTCCTTGACACCGGCGCCCGGCGGGTCGTCGTCGTCCGGGGCATCACCGAGGCCGCCGATCCGGGTGCCGCCGCGGCCGCCTTGAGCGGCCGGCTCCGCGCGGCCTGACTCACCCGACAAGCGGTGCGGCACCTGAGCTACCTCGCCGTCCTGGCGGCCTGCCTCGTCGGTACGGCGCCGTTGGAGGTATTCCTACGTACGCGGGTGTACGCACGTCCACTGCGGCTGGTGCTGACATTGCTGCCGGTGGTCGCCGTGTTCGCCGGCTGGGACTTCTACGCGATCTCTCGCCGGCACTGGGGCTATGACCGCGGCCAGCTGACCGGGGTACTGCTGGTCGGCCGTCTCCCCTTGGAGGAGCTGCTGTTCTTCCTGGTGGTGCCGGTCTGCGCGGTGCTGACGCTGGAGGCCGTCCGCGCGGTCACGGGCTGGCCGGTGGGCGACGAGCCGGCGGTGGACGGCGGGCTGGTAGGGGAGGAGCAGTGAGCTATACCTTTCTCGCCGTCGTCGGCGTTGTCGCTACTGTCCTGATCGACTTCGCGGTGCTGCGGACCAGAGTGCTTGCCCGCAAAGCCTTCTGGGCTGCCTATGCCGTCATCGTCGTCTTTCAGTTGATGACGAATGGTGTCCTGACCGGCCTGGCGATTGTCACGTACGACCCGAATGCGATCATCGGCCGCAGGTTCGCGTATGCGCCGGTCGAGGATCTTCTCTTCGGGTTCGCGCTGGTTACCCAGACACTGTCCTGGTGGGTCTTCTGGGGGCGCCGGCTGCAACGTCGGTGACCGTGGTCAGCGCACCGGCCACAAGCGAGTGCAGGTGAGCGCGAGCGGATGTGCAGGCAGGCGATCGCCTCAGAGCGCGAGGTGCAGCCGCAAGGCGTTGTCCAGCGCGGCCATCGTCGCGGGCGGGACCTCCGCGATCCGGTTGCCGAGCCGGTCCGCGGCCACGGCTCGTACCTGCTCGGCCTGAGCTTTTGAATCGACCGCGAGCCCGCACTCAGCGGCTTTGAGCAGGACCTGGAACGGGAACACCCGATCGGTGCTGGACGTGATGGGTACGACGGTGACCACACCGCGCCCGGCACGCCCGGCCGCGCGGTTGGCGGCGTCATTACTCACGATCACCGCGGGGCGGGTCTTGTTCGCTTCTGCTCCCCGGGCTGGTTCCAGGCTGACCCAGTAGATGTCACCGCGACGCATCGGCGAGTTCGTCCGCCGTGGTGGCATCCCAGAGCCCGGCGTCACTGGTGGCGGCCCACTCGTCCCAGGCCGCGGTGTAGGCGGTTTCGATGCTGGCCGCCCGCAGCAGGCCAACAGCCTGGTGGATTACCGCGGAGCGTGACGGGATGCTGCTTGCGGCACTGAACTCGTCGATGAAGCGCACATCGTCGTCCGGCAGACTAACGCTGATCTTCATACTTTTGATGCTACCCATTGTGCTACCCCTGTGCCTACCGCATCGATGGGTGGCGGCCGGGTCTCGGCCGGCCACCACCCAAGGCCCGCGTCAGCCAGCTGGCTCGGTGGCTTTGGCCGGCGCGGCTGCCACGGCGTCGGCCGGTTCTGCCGTGTCAGCCTGTGCTGAGCTGCCGTTTTGTTCCATGGCACCGGGGAGCCCGGCAGGCGAGTCCTCGGTGGTCAGGTGGCCCGGGGCGTCCGCCGGGTAGGGAGGGTAGCCGGGCCACCAGCGTGCGCGGGCCTGCCAGACCGCCCGCCAGCTGCCCTGGTTGCCGGTGGTGCCGCGGCCGGCGCGGGTGGCGGCCACGCCGAGGCCGGCCCGCAGCGCCACGCCCAGCGCGAGCATCGCCAGGCAGAAGGTGCGCTGCCAACCGGTGCGATGGGTCCGGGCGAGGGTGGTCTTGCCGGTCAGCGTGAGGATCGTCTTGTCCGCGTGCTGGGACGACGACGCACCGCTGTGGTGGAGCACAGTCGCTTCCGGCGTGATCACCGGGTCGTAGCCGGCGGCTCGGGCCCGAAGGGAGAAGTCGACGTCCTCGCCGTACATGAAGTACCGCGGGTCGAGCCCGCCGAGCTGGGTGAACCGGTCCCGGCGCACCAGCAGCAGGCAGCCGGTCACCACCCCGACGGAGGCGACGTTGTCGCGCTGCCATCCGCCGAGTGCCTCGGGGTCGAACAGCCGCGAGCCGCGCCGCGCGGTGGTCAGGCCGAGGCCGAAGCACAGGTGGCTCCACAGCGTCGGCGCGCCCCAACAGGAGCTGGGGTCGAGAGCCCGGTCGGGGGCCAGCGTGCGTCCCCCGTACACGCCGTGATGTGGATGCTTCTCGGCGAAGGCGACGAGGCGGCCCACCGCGTCGTCGATGACGACCGTGTCGGAGTTGAGGAGCAGCACGTAGCGGCCGGTGGCGGCGCTCGCCGCGATGTTGACCGCGCGGGCGAAGCCGAGGTTGGTCGGCTGTTCGATCAGCCGCACCCACGGGTAGCGCTCCTTGAGCACGGCGACGGTGTCGTCGCTGGAAGCGTTGTCGACGACGAGCACCTCGGTGCTCACGGTGTCCGGTGCCGCGTGCAGCGAGTCCAGGCAGGCCGCGGTGAGCGTGCGGGTGTTGTAAGAAATGATCAGGATTGAGACGTCGACGGCCATGCTGTCCCCCGTCCGTTGTTGCTCGGAGTGCCGGTGGGCTCGTCGTTGGTCGGCGTCGCGTTGGTCGGCGTCGCGTCGGTCGGCGTCGCGTCGGTCGAGCCGCCGCGGTGGCCGACGACTCGGGCTGGCGCGCCGACAGCGATGGCATCCGGTGGCAGTGACGTGGTCACTACCGAGTTGGCACCGACGATGCATCCGTCACCGATCGTGACACCCGCGACGACGACCACCCGGGCGCCCAGCCAGACGTTCGCGCCGATCCTGATGTCGCGTTCGTCCTTGTCCTGGTGCATGACGGGCACACCGGGTGGCGTCCGGTAGTTGGACGCGGTCACGAAGACCTCGGGAGCGAACAGCGCGTGCGCACCGATGTCGATACGGCCGGTCGAGTCACCGGCCCACAGGTAGCAGCGTTCGCCGATCTCGGCGCCGGCACCGATCGTGATGCGCTCGCCGTTGCGGATGGAGACGTTCGGTGCCAGGCGCACCCCGGGTGCCACGGTCATCAGGCGGCGCGGCCGCACGTGCGAATAGCCGTAGAAGTGCGCGATCCGCAGGATGTGCGCGTAGGCCAGCGGGTCGAGCAGCGAGCGAGCCGCCCGTAACGACCTGCTCAGGCCGCCCCCGCGCTGGTGGTCCGGCTGGTGTTGTCGCGTTCCCATGTTCTGACGTCCCCCCGACGTAGCTTGCGGCGGGCCAGCAGCTGAGCCAGCACCACCATACCGACATAGCAGGGTATGTCGACCACTCTGCGTGGATCTTCTTTGACCACCCGGGCCCAGCCGCTCCGGCCGTTGGCGGCGGTCTCCGGTTTCGCCTCTGTCTGGCCCAGCTGGCGGTTGCCGGCGTAGACGCGGACGAGGCGGTGCAGGTGAGCGCGCACCGTCCGGGCCGGGAAGATGGTGAAGTCCAGGCCGGGGCGGGCGGCCCGTCGCTCGTCGGCACTGAACAGGGTGTAAAGGAAGAGGTCGTCGGCGATGATCTCGGGGAAGTGCTCGAAGCGTCCCCGTCCGGCCTCGTTCAGGCCCACCACGCCGGAGCCGACGTGGCTGTCGCCGACGAACGGCTGGCGCATCCACAGCCGGTAGAAGCTGCGTACCGGCCAGCTGACTCCGGTCAGGTCGACGGCCAGCCGGGGAGCCGCGGCCATCGCGGCGTCCGTGCGGAGCAGATCCGCGGTTTCCAGCAGGACGTCGCCGCGCACGACCACGTCCGCGTCCACGTAGAAGCGGGGGAAGGAGGCCACCGCCGCGTCACCGAGGTTGAGCGCCCCGGCCTTGCCGGGACGCGGCGTCTCCACCACCCGTACCCCGGCGGCTCGGGCGATCTCCGCCGTGCCGTCCGTGCAGCCGTTGCACACCACGACGATGTCCAGGGCGTCCGCGGGCACCCCGGCACGCAGCGCCGTCAGGCAGCGACCGATGACCGCCCGCTCGTTGTGCGCGGGTATCACCACGCTTACGGGCGGACCACTCGGCCCGCCGTCGGCGTGGGCCGGACCCACCGGAACCCGAAACATCGGGTAACACCCCCCTGACGGATATGACTCGTCACTATCCCGACCGAATCGTAGGACGTCACCCAGCCGAGGCGCGACCGGGGTGCGGCACGACCGGGTGCGGTGCGGGTTGGCCAGCGTCGCCTCCACCCACGCCGATGAGCGACGCGGTGCAGCCTGTCGACAGCCGCCCGTTCGGCTGATTCGGTGGCGGCGGCCGACGACAACCGATCCGGTTCAGCTGCGCTCACTTGTGAACGCCGTTACCGACTTTCTCGCAACTATCGGCCTACCTGCGGCCGGCGCAGGCGGGAGGAGAGGAAGGAACGCCTGATGGAGATTGACTGCCCAGCATCGACGGCCTTGATCCGCTGCTATCGATGTCGTCCGGGCTGTTTCGGGCTGAGTCGTCCCCACCACGGAGCGCTAGCGTCAGGCCAACAAGATCTGCAGATTGTCCAGCGGTCGTGCCGCGCTCGAAGGCAGCCAAGGTGAGCCAAAGACGTTCTCGTTCAAGATCAATTAATTGAGAGTGTTTGATCCGTTCGGTCCGCTGCCTGGAGAGGTACATGATCATTATGGCGATTGAGCCAAGGACCGTCGAGATCGAACCCGACACGAGGGGGATGAGCACATCTGGCGCCACAGGACACTCCAGCCCGGCACCAGTCCCGAACCCCCGCCTGTTTCCCGGTTTCAGAGGGGCTGGATGCCTAACTGAAGAGTGATCCTGCATCGGGCGCGAACCGGACACCGCCCAACACCACCAATCTTAGCCTGGATGCGCTGTCGTGGTCGACAACTCGCTCGTCCATCTACCTTCAGGGTCTTTTACCGCGAACGCCGCGCGGCTGGCGCTGGCCGGGATCGCGGCACGATCTGCTTCGCTTCGCTGGGACGGCCGCCTCGAAGCTTCCACGGCCGCACTTTGACCGCGTGTCACCGGCCCTGCCGGCCTCTCTCCTCCGACCCGAGGGGTTCCGGCGGAGAGGGTGCCCGAGCGGCGCTGTCTCTGATGTCGGGCTCGCCGGGCTATGGTTGAATCACTGACAGTGATGGTTCTGGTCTGGTCCGCGATCGGGGGATGGGATGACTCAACAGGTGCTGCCGCGTTCGGGCGCCGCCGAGTTTTTCGTCGGGGTGACTGACGCTGGTGGTTCTCGTCCGATGCGGGCGGACGGGGTCTTGGGGGCTGTCCTTCGTTAGCCTGCCGGTCAGTGGCTGACCGTCGTGCGGGCAGCCGCGCTGGCATGTCACCCCAGCTCACAGGGCCAGACCGGTTTCTGGTAGCCCGCAGGGTCACAGGGCACATTGACCACGTCCTGTCAGTGCCTTGAATGAAGGCCGGTAGCAACCAGGCAGCTTATATCTGGGGCATGATTGAGGGCGCGATTGATTGTCGGGTCCACGGATGCCGAGACCAGCGGGGGGAGCAAAGTGAGCAGTACTGACGAGCAGGAATCCAGTACGATAATGGCGGTTTTCGCCGGATTTACGATCTTGGTGCAGCTTGTCAAGTCCATAGTGACGCGCTCGCGGCATGCCAACCGGTTTGGCCGTACTGACTGGCGGATACCGGTGCTGTGTTTGGTGGATGCGGGCACGGCGGACTCGGCGTTGAAGGTACTTGCCGGGCGGTTTGTCGAGTCAGGCAAGCGACGTGTGCCGCATACGTACGTCGACGTCACACAGGTCAGTGGGCTGCAGCCGCTACTCCACCAGTTACATGAAAAGTTGGCGGTAGGTCGTTTCAGCCGTGACCCGCTGCGCTTTCGCTGCTTCACGCTGGTCGACTGGCTGACCGCGCAGAACCTGTCCGACGTGCCGGTCGCCAAGCGGCAACGGGAGCTGGCCAGACGGCTGCGCCGGGAGTTCGGGCTGCGGGGAGGCCAGGGTGAGGGCGGATTAGACCACGGTTTTACCGGCTGGTTGGGGCTGCTGCTGTCGCTGTTTGTCAGGGTGTTGCCGGTGGTGGCGCTGCGGCTCCTCGTCAGCGGACGACTTCCCGGGGCAGGGCATGAGTTCCGCTGGTTCAGGAGGCAGCAGTGCCTCGCGTCTGGGCCAGCCTCGACCTTCCTGGCGGTCGCCGAGCGGTTGACTATCGGTCCACGCGCCGATGAGGAACCCGAAGCCATCGATCGGCTCCTGACGGACGCGTTTCTGGAAGATCTGCGGGTGCAGTATCGGCGTCGACCGTGGCGGCTACGACCGTGGCGGCGTACGGCGTACCCGGTGATACTGCTGGACGCCGTAGCGCCCGACAACGCCGGATACGCACTCATACGAGCGGTTACCGCTGTGCGCGGTGACGGGTGGACCGACCCCCTGCTGATCGTTACAAGGGGGGTGGATGTGCCGCTGAACGGGACGCCACTTGCTGAGGCCGTCACCGACGGCAGAGTAGTGCCGTTGATGGGCCTGGATGCCGCGTATTCGACTGTTCATGACCGGCTGCCCATGGCTGGCAAACGAGGGCATCCCGATACGTGGCTGTTGCCGGTAGCGGTATCTGGTATCAATAATCTGAACATCAAGGACAGGTTACCGGTAGTCATCCCGGCGCGTCCGCCGTGGCTGGCTCAGCCCTGGATGCCAGCCGTGGTTGTACTCTTACTCATAAGCACTTTCGTGATTTGGATAGTAGGTCAGATACACCCTGGATGCGCGACGCTTCCTCTTCATCGTGGCGATACGCTGCGGGTTATTTATATCGATCGGCAGTGCATCGGTTACAGTGGCTCCGATCGACAGGCCTTTGGACCAGATGAACGATTGACAGGTGTACAGAAGAAAATTTTCGCGCAAAATCGGGAAGCTGCCAGTGCCCACCAGGTCAAGCGTAACCGGCCGTTGGTGACACTGGTCTATCTTGCCGCGTTCACCAGGACTGACTCCCGTCTCGGTGACGAAGTCTTTGATGCTGAGCGGGAAGGATTGGAAGGTGTAGCGGCAGCTCAGTACCGAGCTATGCATGAGGCCGATAACAATCCGGCCAGTCCATATCTACGAGTGATTGTGGGTAACGTCGGCGACGAAACACGCCATGCTGACAAACTTGTACCGATGCTGGCCCAGCTGGTACATGACGACCCGACAGTGATCGCGACAGTAGCTCAGCTGGATAGCCGGACAAAAACCCAGTACATGCTCCAGTCGCTTGACGCGGTCGGGCTGCCGACTCTCACGCTGACCACCTCGGCCGATGGCATCGCCGGCGCGTCCAATCTCTACCTGCAGCTCTCGCCGTCCAACAGGGATGAGGTAGGTATGATCCATTCCTATGTCAGCCAGGTGCTGCATCGCGATGCGATCATCAACTTCTACACCTATGGCGCCAAGGGGCGCATCGGTGGCGACGAAGACCTGTATGTCAACACTCTTCGTAATGATCTACATGCCGAGTTTGTAGATCATTACAGAGAAAAATTCTGGCCCAGCGGAACAGATGTCAGTGACATCTGTTCTGACAAGTTCGACGGAATAGTCTTCTTTGGTGGCCGATACACCGAATTTCCCGCATTTGTTTCCCGGGTTTACACCGACTGCGGCGGTAGGCTCCCGACCCTGTTGGCCGACGGATCGGTGAGTCGTTACATCGCTAATTCCGAAATGCGGGCTGTTGCTCCGACCACGCTTCCGGTGGCTTATATATCCCGTGGGCAACTCGGCTTCTGTGAGCAGCTAAAAAATGCCCATCAGCCTGAACGCATAAACTTTCTCAACGATATCCGTGACGCGCTGGGCTTCTGTGATGGAAGCAAGCCAATCCAGGAATGGGTTAGCCTCGGCTACGATGCGGCCCGCCTCTTGTTGCGTTCAGTCACCGATATCGCAAGCCGTCGGCCCGCCGTTGGTATTGATCACTCGTGGGATCCGGCGCAAATCAATCCGAAAATGGTGTACAGTCAGATTCGCCAGTCTGTCGACCTTCATCAGTATGAAGGGGTCAGTGGCATTCTTGCCTTCGACTAGAATGGGATTGCCCGCACTCGGCACATTTCAATCATGTGTGCCGCGGGCCTTAAGCGGGTATTTCAGACGAATAATGACGTTCCATATGAGGTGTATCGCTCTGGTCTCACATATTCTGACGAGCCGCCGCTGAGGCCGCGTCCCTGCTCGAGTTAGAGCGCCCGGCAACAGGACTGTCCGGCTCGCGGCGCCTGGGCGGCGCATCGCGCCATCGCTGCCCAGCCATTGCCGCGCGACGCGCGGGTACCCCGGCTTGCCGGTCGACGCCCAACGCAGGGCGACTCCCGCACCCCAACTCCCTTCCTTGATCCATTCCCCTGTTGTCGGGCGCTCGTAATCATCAGATCGCAGGCGGGGTGGCGCGGCGGACGCGGGCGGCGCGGACGAGGCCGGGGCCGGCGACAGCGACCCGCCGGCCGAGCCCGACAGCCACCCGCTTGTCCAGGACCTGGTAGTCGGCGCGTTCCACTTCATCCAGAATGCCCTGATAAAGCTGGAACGCGGTGTGGACGCAGTCGCGTGATGTCGGGTGCAGCAGCCGGATGCCGGGCTTTGCCGCACGGAACAGTTCCCGGGCACGGCTGATCTCGAACGCGAGCAGCCGGCGGACCGGGCCATCCACCACGCCTGTGCCGAGGCGCTCGGGCGTCACGCCGAACAGGTCCAGCGACTCCTGAGGGAGGTAGATCCGGCCGCGGCGCAGGTCCTCGCCGACGTCCCGGATGAAGTTCGCGAGCTGGAAGGCGGTACCCAGATCGCGGGCGTAGGGCAGGGCCGCGGCGCCGTTGGCTTCCAGGACGTGCACCATCTGCAGGCCGATCGCCACGGCCGAGCCGTGGACGTAGACCATCAGATCGTCCCAGGCCGGGTAGGAGGTCGTCGTGAGGTCCATCGCCATGGATCGCAGGAAGGCCTCGAAGTGCTCAAGCGGGATGTTCCAGCGCCGGATCGTGTCGACAACCGCCGGTAGCACGGACGTCATGCCGGTCATGCCGGTCATGCCGGTCATGCCGGTCATGCCGGTCGTGGCGGTCGTGGCGGTCGTGGCCGGGCACGACCGTGCGTAAGCCAGGAACTCCTCCCCCCAGCCGCGCAGCCAGGCCGCCCGTTCGGCGTCAGGAAGCTTGGAGTCAAGATCATCAACGATCTCGTCGGCATACCGCGCGAATCCGTAGAGCGCGTGGACGTATGGCCGTTTCCAGGCGGGCAGTAACAAGGTCGCCAGAAAGTATGTGCGGCCATGGGCGGCGTTGAGCTGGCGGCATGCCAGGTAGGAGCGCCGCAGCTCGGGCGCGGTGATCCCCGCGGCGGTCAGCTCACATATACGCACAGTGCTTCTTCCCAGCCAGGGGATTCGGTGGGTCAGAGCGCCCGGCAACAGGGGACGCAGGATCGCGGGGCTGGGGGTGCGCACTTCGCGTCATCGCTGCCCATCCATCGCCGCGCGATGCGGGAATATCCCGGCTCGTCGCCCGCCACCCAGCACCTCCGGCGGCTCCCTCCGTCGCCTCGCGCTCCATCCAGCCGGACGCCGCTTCCTGATCGAACGCCCTGCCACCGGAGCCCTTCAGGGGATTCGGGACGAGAAGGCCAGCGACAGTGCCGTGGCGGTCAGGCCGAGACACAGCGACAGCCCCACAAACCACATGGTAATTTCATGGAACTCGGTACGGTATCCGATGGAGCTGCCCAGCTTTTTATACACCGACCGCAGTTCGTCGCCGGACGTGGCCCGGTGGTAGGAGCCCCCAGTCGTCCGTGCGATCTCGCGCAATGCCGCCTCGTTGACCGGGACGGGGAGCTGTTGGCCGCCGACGTCGAGGGTACCGTCCGGGGTGCCGTAGGCAATCGTGTCCACCGGCACCCGGACGCTTACAGCGGCCTGGCTGGCCTCGGAATTCGGGCGTCCCCGCTGGGTCTCCCCGTCGGAGAGCAGCACGATGGCCGCCGGTGGTGGCGTCTGGCCGTCCGCGGTGACCTGGTCCCCCAGCACGGTGATGGCCTGCAGGCTGGCGAAGATACCCTCGCCGATCGCGGTGGACGGACCCAGCTGCAGGCTGTGAATGCTGGAACGGACCGTTTCGCGGTCCGTGGTCGGTGGAACGAGAACCGCCGCCGAGCCGGCGAATGACACCAGGCCGAGGTTGATCCGCGGTGGTAGCTGATTGACGAACGCCTCGGCGCCCTGTTTGGCCGACTCGAGCCGGTTGGGAGGGATATCCGTTGCTGCCATCGAATTCGAGACGTCGATCGCCAGCATGATTGTCGCGCGTTCGCGGGGCACCCGGTCCGCCCTCGCCGGCCGCGCGAGGGCCAACACCATGGTGGCCAGCGTGAGCAACAGGACGGTGGCCGGCACATGCCGGCGCCACCACTGCGGGCGCCGGGGCAGCACCGACGCGAGCAGCCCGGCGCTGGCGAACCGGACCGCGTAGACCTTCCGGCGCAGCGCCAGCACGATGTAGGCGACAGTCAGCGCGCTGACCAGCAGCAGCAGCCACAGCCAGTGGCCGGCGAGGAAGGTCATCGTGCCGGCCCGGCCGGCCGGGCCGTGACCGGCGGACGCCGGCCCGCGCCGCGGCTGCGGCGGGTGGCCAGGACGAAGCGGACGATGTCGGCGAGCCAGTCGGTGTCGGTCCGCAGGACGAGGTGGGCGGCGCCGGCCCGGCGAAGCGCGGCGTCGGTCTCGCGGCGGTGCGCCGCGGCGGCGCGGGCGTAGGACTCGCGCAGCCGGCGGGACGAGGTCGGTACCTCCAGCGTCGCGCCGGTCTCCGGGTCCATGACGGTGAGCAGCCCGACCCGCGGGAGCTCAAGCTCGCGTGGATCGACTATTTCGACGGCAAGTACCTGATGGCGTCCGGCGAGCGCGCGCAGTGGCCGTTCCCACGACAGGTCCGTCGACAGGAAGTCCGAGATCACGACAGCCAGGCCGCGGCGCCGGGGCGGGTTACGCAGTCCGTTCACGGCCGCGGCCAGATCGGTCGCCGCGGAGACGTTCGGCGCGCTGGCCGGGCGGTCCAGCGCGGTACGCGGTGTTGCCAGCAAGGTCCGTAGCAGTGCTCGCAGGCTGTTGCGACCGGTACGGGCGGGTAGTACGCGCGGGCCGGTACCGGAGAGCACATACGCTCCCAGCCGGTTGCCGCCGCGTGCGGTCAGGTAGCCGACCGCGGCGACAGCGGCGATCGCGAGGTCGCGTTTTTCCCAGGCCGCGGTGCCGAACTCCAGGCTGGCGGTGAGGTCGACGAGTACCCAGGTCTCCAGCTCGCGGTCGGCGATGAGGTCGTGTACGTGCGGGACGGTGGTACGGGCGGTGACCGCCCAGTCCATCCGCCGGACGTCGTCGCCGACGTGGTAGGTACGGCTTTCGGCTTTTTCGGTTCCGGATCCGGGTACCAGGCCCAGGTGATCACCGAGCAGCAGCCCGTCCAGGCGCCGGGTGACGGTCAGCTCCAGACGACGCAGGGCGCGTTCGATCGACGGATCCGCGGCGAGCGGGCCAGCCGTTCCCGATGCGGGGGAGGAGCCGTAGGCACCAGCGGAGGAGCCGTAGGCCCCAGCGGAGGAGCGGTGGGCGCTCACGCGGTTGTCCCCTGGTTGTGGTACTCGGGAAAGCCGTGCGGGTTCGTGGTCCAGCGCCCGGAGTAGCCGTGCTGGCGTGGCGCGACCTGTGGCGGTGGGGTGGCCTGGAGAACGCGCTCGGCGATGGCGTCCGTGGACAGCCCTTCCGCCAGCGCCTCGTAGGAGAGCACCAACCGGTGCGGCAGGATGTCGAGGGCCACCGCGGCGACGTCGTCGGGCACCACGTAGTCCCGTCCGCGCAGCAGCGCCAGCGCGCGGGCCGCCGCGACCAGACCGAGCGAGGCGCGCGGCGACGCGCCGTAGGCCAGGTGGCCGGTAAGTTCGGGCATCCCGAATTCGGTGGGTGACCGGGTCGCCAGCACCATACGCACGGCGTAGTCGGCGATCGCGTGGTGGACGAACACCTCGGCGGCATGCCGCTGTAGTTTCAGCAGCGTCTGGGGGTCCAGCACGCACTCGGCCGCGGGCGGTCGCACGCCCATCCGCTGGACGATCTCCAGTTCCTCGCTGCCGGTCGGGTACGGTACGTTGATCTTCATGAGGAACCGGTCGCGCTGCGCCTCCGGAAGCGGGTACACGCCTTCTGACTCGATCGGGTTCTGCGTGGCCAGCACCAGAAACGGCGCGGGCAGCCGATGGGTGACACCGCCGAGGGAGACCTGCTGCTCGGACATCACCTCCAGCAGCGCCGACTGCACTTTCGCGGGCGCGCGGTTGATCTCGTCCGCGAGGATGAAGTTCGCGAAGACCGGGCCCAGCTCGACGTCGAAGGTCTCCCGGGTCTGGCGGTACACGCGGGTACCGACGATGTCGGACACGACCAGGTCGCTGGTGAACTGGATGCGCGCGAACGTTCCGCCGACCACTGTCGCCAGCGTCTGGACGGCGAGGGTCTTGGCCACTCCCGGCACACCCTCCAGCAGGCAGTGCCCGCGGGCAAGCAGCGCCACCAGCATCCGCTCGATCATGTGGTCCTGACCGACGATCACTTTTTTGATCTCGAAGAGAACACGTTCCAGGTGATCGGCATCGGTGCTCGTATCCGGGCTGGCCAGTGTCCTGCCGTCCCGGCCGGAGCCGGGCGCGGTGAGGCTGGAGCCGGCCGGCGCGGTCTCGGGGGCGTGCCGTTCGTCCATGGCCTCAGTCTCGCAGCCAGCGCCTGGAACCGGGACTTGAAGCGAGGGCACTCGGCCGTTGCGAACGATGGCCGCACAGTGACCGGCAACAGGGAGGAATGGGTGCCCGGCAAAGACGGTTTTTCGTTCCGGCGCGCTCAGGCCGCTGGTCCGCGCGGCGCCCGGGAGCGGTAGGCCCGGTCGCGCCCGAGCACCCGTTCGGCGGCCAGGCGCCCAGAAATGATCACCATCGGCACGCCGACGCCCGGTTGGGTCCCGCTGCCGACGAACACCACGTTGTCCAGGCCCGGGGCCAGGTTCGAGGGGCGAAACGGGCCGGTCTGGCCGAAGGTGTGGGCGGCGGCGAACGGCGTGCCGGCCGCCATGCCCTGGGCCCGCCAGTCCGCGGGGGTGATCACATGCTCGACGTCGATCGCGGCACCGAAACCGACGTATCCACGCCGTTCGAGGGTCTCGATCACCTCGTCACGGTAACGTCGGCCCAGTACCGACCAGTCCAGCGGCGCGGTGAGGTTCGGTGTCGGGAACAGCACGTAATAACTGTGCCGGCGGGCCGGAGCCAGCGTCGGATCGCCGATCGTCGGCGTCGTGACCAGGAACGACGGATCGCTCATCAGTTCGCCTCGGTTGATGATCTCGTCAAAGGTGCGTCGCCAGGCCCGGCCGAAGTGGATCGTGTGATGGGCCCGGTCACCGTAGTCGGCTCCTGACCCGGCCAGCAGCAGGAAACATGACGGTGAGTAGCGCAGGCCGCGGACCCGGCGTGGCATGACAGCGGCGGGCAGCAGCTCGCGGTAGGCGGTCGGGAGATCGGGATTGAGTACCACCACATCCGCGGCGATGCGCTCACCCGAGGACGTGTGGACCGCGGCCGCCCGTCGGCCGCGGATCTCCACCCCGGTCACGGTGGTGCTGTAACGGAACGTCACTCCGTGCTTGGCAGCGGCGAGGGCCATGGCAGCCGGAACGGCGTGCATGCCGCCCACCGGGAAGTACACGCCGGCCACCGAGTCCATGTAGGCGATCACGGCGTACAGCGCGAGAGCGTCCTGCGGGGACAGGCCCGCGTACATCGCCTGGAACGAGAACACCCGGCGGGTTCGCTCGTCGTGCAGATAGCGGCCCACCATGGGCTCGAGGCGGCGAAAGGCACCGAGGGCAACCAGCCGGGCCAGGGACGGCCGTAACAGGCTCAGGGGCGAGTCGATCGAAGCGTCGATGAAGTCGCGCAACTGCGCCCGGTACAGGTCGGACACGAACGTGACGAACCGGCGGTACCCGGCGGCTTCGGCCGGCCCGCACACACGGGTGATCTCATCGGCGGTCGCGTCCGGGTCGGCGTGGATATCGAGTGTGGAACCGTCGGCGTAGCAGGCCCGGTACACTGGGTCGACCGGATGCAGCCGCAGCCAGTCGTCGATGTTCTCCCCGACGCAGTCGAATGCGTCGGCGATCAGGTCCGGCATGGTGAGCACGCTCGG
>NZ_CAKJTO010000089.1:2942-20729 GCF_917627405.1 Protofrankia sp. Cj5 | reverse complement strand
TGCCCGCACCACCCGCACGCGGCGGCGCACCCGCGGCGCCGGCGCCGCGGTCGCGGCGGTCGCCACGACCGACCGTACGGACGCGGGCCGGACGCCTACGGCCGCGCTGTTCCTCGAGCCCGCGACGGCTGTTCCAGCTGTTCCAGCGATGGCGCTGTTCCCGGACGACCTTGATATTGATCATCACAGGCTCGATCACGGGCTCGGCCCCGATGGCGCTGACAGCGTCACGAACAGCCAGCCGGCCCCGCGCCGCCGCCGTAGGGGCGGTCGCGGCCGTTCCGCCACCACCCAGACCGCTGACGCGGCGCTGCCCAGCGCGCTGGACGGCGGTCCCATCGAACGGCAGGCCGAATCCGCCTGACGGCAGGCCTATGAGCGCTCACGGTGGGCAAGAATGAGGAGATGACACCCAGCGCGCCGACGGGCCGGCCGCGCAGGCGAGATCTCCGGTCGGCCAGGACACCCGCGCTCAGGGTATCCGCGCTCGCGGCCGTACCTAGGCCAGCCACATCCGGCCCCGGCCATGATTGTGGCGGGTATCCACGCCAACAATGATCAACGATATTCTCGGCCTACTGATAATCATTGTTCTCATCGTCGGCAACGGGCTGTTCGTGGCCGCCGAGTTCGCGCTGGTGGCGGTCGACCGTAGCCAGCTCGAACAGGCCGCGGCGGACGGCTCCCACCGCGCCGCGCGGGTACTTCGCGCCGTGCACTCGCTGTCGTTCCAGCTTTCCGGCGCGCAGCTGGGCATCACGCTGACCTCGCTGCTGCTCGGCTACCTCGCCGAGCCGGCGCTGGCATCCCTGCTTACCCCGGTGATCACTACGGTCGGCCTCCCGAACGGGGTCGCCCACGCATCCGCTGTGGTCATTGCCCTGCTCATAGCCACGATTTCACAGATGCTCCTCAGCGAGCTGTTCCCGAAGAACGTCGCGATCTCCGCGCCACTGGCCGTCGCCGAACGGGTGGCCGGGCCACAGCTGCTCTTCTCCCGCCTCTGCCGGCCGGTGATCGTGCTCCTGAACGGGTCGGCCAACCGCCTGTTGCGGACGCTCGGCATCGAGCCCCGGGATGAGCTGCGGTCCGCCCGCTCCCCGTCCGAACTCGGCTGGCTGGTGCGTTCATCGGCCGAACAGGGCACGCTGCCTGGCGGTACCGCGGCGCTGCTGCGCAGGTCCCTGCGGCTGCGTGAGCGCACCGCGCAGGACATCATGACACCCCGCGTCCAGGTGGTCGCGCTCCATGCCGGTGACAGCGTGGCGGACCTGTTGCGGGTAGCCGAGCGCTCGGGCCACTCCCGCTTCCCCGTGCTGCGGCACCCCGGCAGCCGCGGCACGGTGCCGCCTACCGCGGCCGATGCCACCGATGTCGACGATGTGCTCGCGGTCGTTCACGTCAAGGACGCCTTCGGCGTCCCCCCGCCGGCCCGCCCGGCCACGTCGATCAGCCAGATCATGGTCCCACCGACAGTGGTACCGAGCTCGCTGGGCTGTGACGATCTCCTGACCACGCTGCGCAGCCACAGCCTGCAACTCGCGATCGTCATCGACGAGTACGGCGACATCGCCGGTGTGGTCACGCTGGAGGACCTCGTCGAAGAACTTGTCGGCGACGTCGCGGACGAGTACGACCCTCCGCGGACGCCTGACGCGACCGCCCGCGCGGACGGGAGCTGGGTGCTCTCCGGGCTGCTCCGCTTGGACGAGGTCGCCGACCGCACCGGCGTCGCGCTGCCCGAGGGCCCGTACGAAACGCTCGCCGGCCTTGTCCTGCACCGGCTGGGGCGGATACCCGGCGTCGGTGACGAGGTCGAGGTGGCCGGCCACCGGCTCACCACCGAGCGGATGGACCACCGCCGCATCGACCGCATCCGCCTAGCCCTCGCGCCGGAACATCCGAAGCATCCGGAACATCCAAAGCATCCGGGGCCTGATGCGGATGCGGCTGCGGCGGTCGGCCCCCGCTCCGGTGGGAACGACCGGACCGGGTGACCACGCCGATGATCCTGCTCAGCCTCATCGGCGCGGTCGTCCTCCTGGCCGGCAACGCCTTCTTCGTCGGCGCCGAGTTCGCCGTCATCTCGGCCCGCCGCGACCGGATCGAACCCATGGCGGCCGCGGGCGACCGCCATGCCCGCACGGCCATCACGGCGATCGAGAACCTGTCTCCGATGCTTGCCGCGTCCCAGCTCGGTATCACGATCTGTTCACTGGGCCTCGGCGCGGTGGCGGAGCCCTCGGTCGCTCACCTCATCGACGGGAGCCTGCGGGCGCTCGGGGTCCCCGCGAGCCTGTACAGCCCGATCGGGTTCGCGGCCGCGTTGGCGATCGTCGTCTGCCTGCACATCGTGCTCGGCGAGATGGTGCCGAAGAACATCGCCCTCGCCAGGCCGGAACAGGCCGCGCTGCGGCTCGCGCCGCCGCTGCTCCGGTTCGCGCGCCTGGCCCGCCCGTTGATCCTCTTTCTCGACGCGGTTGCCAACGGCTGCGTCCGGCTCGTCCGGATCAAACCGGTGGCCGAGCTCAGCACCGCCTACACCCCGGACCAGCTCGCGATCATGATCGCTGAATCCCGGCAGCAGGGGCTGCTGGAGGATTACGAGCACAACCTGCTCACCGGCGCGCTGGAACTGCCCGAGCGAACAGCCCGCTCAGTCATGATCAATATTGATCAGGTCGTGGCCGTGCCCTGGTCAGTCAGCGCGGCCGAGCTGGAAGCCCTGGTCACTCGGACCGGTTTCTCCCGGTTTCCGGTCCGGGCGCCGGGCCCGTCCGACGCCGCTGGCACCGATCGGGCCCCCCTTACGCCGACGACGCCGGGTAGCCCAGCCGCGGCGAGCGTCATGATCGCCGGCTTCATCCACGCCAAGGACGTTCTCGGGATCCACAGCGACGCCCGGGACGATCCCCTGCCACCGCGCCGGCTCCGGCCCATGGCCGAGATCCGCCCGGACCTGCCGCTGGACGAGGTACTGCGGTTGCTGCAACGGACCGGCTGCCATCTCGGGCGCGTCCCCGGGCCGGCTGGCACGACCATCGGGGTCGTCGCGCTTGAGGACGTGGTGGAGGAGTTCGTGGGCGAGGTCGAGGACGCCAGCCACCGGATGCGCTGACTGGCGGTCCGGCAGGCAGCCAGGCAGCCAAGCGGTCAGGCGGTCAGGCGGTCAGGCGTTCCGGGGAGCTGCCGCCTGCACCACCTCAAACGACCACAGCTGCGCCCCGGTCGCGGCCGGCCCACCGGGTCCAGCCGCCTCCGGCCCGGGGCGGCCCGAGCCAGGATGACCAGCCGCGGGGGCTGCCGGCGACTCACCCGCGGCATCCGTAGCGGCGGCGGCGTGCCCCGCCTGGAAGGCGTTCGACGCCTGCCACTTCCCGAAATCCTCCTCGCTACGCCAACGCGTGTACACGAGGTAGGCGTCCGTGCCCTCCACCGGACGCAGCAGCTCGAACCACTCGAAACCGTCGGCCGCTTCCACCATCCCCGCCCGGCCGGCGAACCGCCGCTCCAGGGCGGCCCGCGTCTCGGGCGGAACGGTCAATACATTGATCTTCACGACGCTCATGAGACCACGTTACGGCGTGCTCCCGGAGTCGTCGTTCGATCAGGGAGCCGCGTCCAGATGGTTGCTGGCAAGACCGCACCCCGGCCCTGCTTCTTGATCCACACCATCATCATCAAACACTCTAAGTAAATATAATAATACATAAAGCACCGGTCACATCCGACCGCCCCGCATATGCGACACTATCTGAAGTCATTTGACTTCATAGAGTTCCGAACACGCGTCTGAGTGGGGATGTGCGAGTGGTTGACCAACAGCATGCGGCAGGCCCGACCACGCCATCGGACGCAGGGGCGACCCGATCGGACAGGGATACCGGCCTGTTCGGTCCAGGCAGTGTGACCTGGCGGGTACACGGCGATCCGGGCATGGCCATCGCCGGGATCCGGGCGCTGCTCCTCCAGGCGGTGCACCCGCTCGCCATGGCTGGTGTCGCCCACCACTCCACCTACCGGATCGACCCGTGGGGACGCCTGCGGCGGACCGTCGAATACGTCGACACGATCACCTATGGAAGCACGGAATCCGCGCATCGTGCGGCCGCCCGGGTGCGCCGGGTGCACGCGGGCGTCCACGGCGTGGAGGCGGGCACCGGCCGGCCGTACCGGGCCACCGATCCCGAACTGCTGCTGTGGGTACACGTGAGCGAGGTCGAGTCCTTCCTCAGCACGACACGCCGGTGCGGGCTGGCGCTCACCGACAAGCAGGCCGACACCTACTTCGCCGAGCAGATACGCGCGGCCGAGCTCGTCGGCATCCCCGCGTGTGACGTCCCGTCCAATCGAGCGGAGGTCGAGCGTTACTTCACCCGGATGCGGCCGGGGCTGCGGGCCAGCGCGCAGTCCCGGGAGGCGGTCGGCTTCATCCTGCGCCCGCCGATGCCCCGGTGGGTGACGCTGGCCACCCCCGCGCGGCCCGGCTGGTCCGTACTGGCCGCGATCGCGGTCGGGATGCTGCCCCGCTGGACTCGCCAGCTCTACGGGCTGCCCGACACCGCCGCGGTGGACCTGACCGCCTCGGTATGCGGCAGAGCGACACGCGCCGCGCTGCTCAGGCTGCCACGCTCGCTCTACCAGGCACCCAGTGCCGCCCGGTGCGCAGCCCAGCCGAAGATCCCCCACCAGAGGACGTAACGATCTGACAAATACTGGTTAGTCTGCTGTTCGTGGCTCAGCTCCCCCGGGTGGCGGTGCTCGGCGGCGGGCGGACCGCCGGTGTGACCGTCTCCGCGCTCGTCGACTCCGGCCTGCCCGCGCACCTGTTCATCGGCGACAGGATTCATCCGGTCGACGTTCACCCGGATGGCCTTTGCGCGGATGGCCTTCACCCGGATGCGGCCGGTCGCCGCCCCTTCGACATCCAGGACAACGAGCGGCAGGTAACGCGCTGGGACGTCGTGGTGCTCACCGATGACCTCGACGATCTCGTGCCCGGATCGCCCGCCATGTCATCATCGCTGTTCGGAGGTGTCTTCGACCCGGAGACCGAAGGAGTCTACCGGTGTGGCCGCCTCCCGCGCCCTGGCGCCGCGCCGGCTGGGCCGGTGGCTGTCGCCGACGCCGTTCGGCTCGCTGACGCGCAGAGCCGCTGGATCGGCGAGTACCTGCGTGGCCGCTACCTCCTGCCGCCGCGGTCAGCCATGCTGGCAGCGGCCGGGCTGAGGCCTACCAGACGGACAGCGACCGGCTCCGCCAGCTGGCCGCGCCCACGCTCCGAAACCCTTCACGCCCGCTGGCTTCGGGCGCCAGGGCAGACCGCTGTGCGGGGCTACCTGCGCTGGCTCGGCGCCGAGCTGCGCCGCGGCCGGGCGCGGGCAGCCGAAGGCGGGTATCCGCTGCCCGTGCCCTCCCTGATCGCGGCCAGCTGACGGAGGCCTCCCACCAGCCCGCGGGGCCGTCGTCAGCGCGGATTGCCGTCAGCGCGGATTGCTGTCAGCTCAGATCGTCGTCAGCGACGGCGTCCCACGGCTGGCGGTCGGGAGCGGCCGCAAGCCCCTCGGGACAATGCCGCCGGTAGTCGCACCAGGAACACAGCGGACCCGGCTGCGGCGGGAAAGCCGTGTCCAGTGCGGCACCGGCCCGCAGCGACGCACCGGCGCGTTCGGCATCGTCCGCCAGGGCCTCGGCACGGCGCAGATGACGGCCCAGCGAGCTCTGGTCGTGCTCGGCTGCCAGCACGGCGCCAGTGGGAACATGGTGCAGCTCGACCCGCCAGCACGGCCGCCGCAGTGTCCTCGACGCCGCGAGCGCGTACAGGGCGAGCGGCTGGGATGCGCGGGCGTCGTCCTCGGTGAGCGGCCGACGGCCGGTCTTGTAGTCAACGACGACGAGCGCACCGTCACGGTCGTCGAGCCGGTCGACCCGTCCGGACAGGGCCAGCCGTTCGGTGCGGGCGGCCACCTGGCGTTCCACCCCCATCGGTTCACCCGCCGGGTCAAGGCCGGCCACGTACCGCCCGACCATCTCAGCCGCCCGCTCCCGCCAGCGAACCGACTGGTCGCTGTCCCGCCAGCCGTCGGGTATCCACCCGAGGCGGACGAGATGCGCCGCACGGGTCGGGGTACGGCGTGTCAGCGGCTCGTTCCACCAGGCTCGCAGGGCGTTGTGCACGCTGGAGCCCATCGAGTTGTGGGCCCACGGCGGGCCTTTCGGTGGCGCCGGGCGGTCCAGGTAGGCCATCCGGTAACGGCGCGGGCAATCAGCGAAGGCGGAAAGTTTCGACGGCGTGCACACGAAAAGTCGCCGCGGCATACCGTCCAGCTGCAACTGGTCCACGACATGATCCTGTCACTTGGCCACCGGCCCGCTACCACCGGCCCACGGCAGCCAGCCCGCTACCGCCGGCCCACGGCAGCGACCATGTCCATACAGCGGTAACCGGACGACCACTGGACGGCAGCATTCTCCTCTGGCATGCTGTCGAACGTGACCGGTACATCCGACCTTCGCGCGTATGGCGCGGGCAGATCGCCGGATCACTTTTACCAGGGGCCGGGCTTGGCCCCTGGGCTGCCACGCGACTGATCGCGACGCACCGAGACCAGCCGGCCCGGACTCACCCGGGCTTGTGAGGCTCCGGGACGGTCGGGCCACGAACGAAAAGGGCCCAGATGACACGGGAAGCGCTCAACTCTGTCACCTCCGCGCCGACTATTTCCTCCATCGAGGACGGCCGATCGGCTATCGACAAGATCGACGCACAGCTCCGGGCGCTCGTCGGGGCACGCCTCGATGTGTCCCGCCAGATTCAGGCGCTGCGGTCCGCGGACGGTGGCCCGCGGATCGAGCACTCCCGGGAAAACGAAATCATCGCGACCTGGTCGGGAGAACTCGGACCGCGCGGAGTCGAAATCGCACTGTCTATTCTTACTCTCTGCCGCGGATCTCTTACCTAAAATCATCAGGATTTCATCCCGGCGCGGCGCGCCCGGCAGCAGCGGCAGGGGTGTAGATCAAAAAACGGGATTGGGGTGCGTGCCCCAGCCCCGCGATAACCCCGCGATACCGCGTCCCCTGTTGCCGGGCGCTCGTAGCTCTTCCGTTATTCCTCTATATCCTCCGCCGGGTCAGGCTCGCCGGTCGGCGGTATTACGGCGTTCGGAGCGCCGTGCCGGCGAGCCGGCGCCGCGCCGCTGTCCGCCGTCGGCGTCCTCACCGACGCCGACGGGCTCAGCCAGCAGCGCCCGCAGTTCCGCCCGCAGCTCCGAGCGCAGGTAGTCGCGGGTCGCCAATTCACCGATCTTGACACGTACCGCCGCTATCTCGCGGGCGAGGTATTCGGTGTCCTCGCGCTGGCGGCTGGTCTGGTCCCTGTCCTGGGCGAGGTTCGCCCGGTCCCGATCGTCCTGCCGGTTCTGCGCCAGCAGGATCAGCGGCGCCGCGTAGGCCGCCTGCAATGACAGCGCCAACGTCAGGAAGATGAACGGATAGTTGTCGAACCGCAAGTCAGATGGCATGACGACGTTGTAGCCAATCCAGGCTACAACGACCACGCTCTGTAGCACAAGGAAGCGCGCGGTTCCGATGAACCGGGCGATCCGCTCGGCGACCCGGCCGAAGGCATCCGGCTCGGCGGGCCGGCGAGCCAATGCTGACCGGCGCGACGGACGTGGCTGGTCAAGCCGGCCCGCCCCGCGGCGAAACTTCATGATCCGAACCCGCTCAGGCCGTTGTCGCGCCCGGCCCGACCCCCTGGCGACCCGGTGTTCCCGGCGCTGCCGAGGGAATCGCTTCGAAGATCATCGAAAGCCCCCACGCGGGCGTCCCCATCCAGGTCCCGTTCCCGCCAGTTAGCCGGCAGCATGTGGTCAAGAACATCGTCAACGGTGACCACGCCGACCAGCCTGGCCGACTCGTCCAGTACGGGGACGGCCACCAGGTTGTACGAGGCGAGCAGACGAGTCACCTCTGGTAGCGGCGTCTCCGGGCGCAGCGGGGTGATGTCGATGTCGATGACGCCTCCGATGAGTGTCCCGGGCGGCTCCCGCAACAGCCGCTGGAAGTGCGCAAGCCCCAGGTAACGTCCGGTCGGGGTCTCGAACGGCGGCCGGACGACGTAGACCTGCGCGGCCAGGGCCGGTGACAGCTCTGGTGCCCGCACCCGCGCGAGTGCCTCGGCAACAGTCGCGTTCGGGCCAAGAATCACCGGCTCGCTGGTCATCAGCCCACCGGCGGTGTTGTCCGGGTAGACGAGCAGCCGGCGCACCGGGGCCGCCTCCCGTGGCTCCATCAGCCGCAGCAGGCGCTCGGCCTCCTCGGCCGGCAGGTCCCCCAGGAGGTCGGCGGCGTCATCGGGCCCCATCGCCTCCAGGATGTCAGCCGCCCGATCATCGGCGAGCCCGCCGAGCAGCTCGATCTGCTCGTCCTCGGGCAGCTCCTCCAGGACGTCGGCGAGCCGCTCGTCGTCGAGGGCCGCGGCGACCTCGGCCCGGCGTTTACGAGAAAGGTCGTGCAGCAGAGAGGCGAGATCCGCGGGACGCAGCTTCTCGAACGCCGCGAGCAGGTTCGCCGCGCCCTGGCCATCCTCGGGCAGCGAAACACCGGTGATCTCGTCCCAGGAAACCGTACGGACCTCGCCACGCCGTCGCCGGCCGGTCCGTACCGCCACCTGGTCGAGCACCCAGTCACCACCGCGGATCGGTTCGATCGCCGCGTCCACCACGGTGACCAGCGCATCGGTCGCGACCAGTGTCACCTGCCGGTCCAGGAGCTCGCCGAGCACGAGGAGCTCGCCCGGACGCTGCGCGAACCGGCGCCAGCTCAGCCGGGCCGACGAGAGCACGACCGCACCCGACTCCACCCCGGTCACCCTGCTGATCGGCACGAAGATAGGCCGGCGTTGCACCTCGACGGCGAGCCCGAGGACGCGCGGCGGTTCGCGGCCGAGCCGTAGGGTGACGACCACATCACGGACCCGTCCGACCACATCACCATTAGGATCAAGGACGAGCAGGCCTGCCAGCCTGCGGCAGTACAGCCGAGCCGGTGCCGTGGTCACCGCGTGAGGCTACCTCCGCCATGAGCCGTCCCGAAAAATCCAGCCGGCGACGGCTTAGAGCGCCCGGCGATAGGGGACGCGGCGTCGCGGGGCTCGGGCACGCACCTCGCCGCGTTGTCGTCGGTCACCACCCAACACCTCCGGTGGCTCCCTCCGCCGCCTCGCGATCTACGCACCCCAGCCCCACTCCTTGATCCACACCCCTATTGCCGGGCGCTCTTACACGATCTCCGCGCGCCCATGCCGGCCACCGGCAGGCCGGCTCGTCCGCCGGCTCCGCTCGCGCGTGACCCCGAATGCCGCGATACTGCTCATACGTGCGGGACAGCTGAGGTGCAATGGCCGCGGCCGGCAGCCGCGATTGATATGGCTGATACGCGGATGTCTGTCAGCGGGGCAGGCGGCAGACCAATCAGCGGAACAGTCGGCAAATGCCGGGCGCCGGTGACAGCGGAGAAGGGAAACGGACACGATGGGCAGGATCGCGCAGACCGACGGTCTGACCGATGTTCAGGCCGACATTCTGTCGGCCGTGCGCACGTTCGTCGACAAGGAGATTCTGCCGTACGCCACCGAGCTGGAGCACAAGGACGAGTTCCCCGAGGCGATCGTCGAAGCCATGAAGGAAATGGGGCTGTTCGGGATCACCATCCCGGAGGAGTACGGCGGGCTCGGCGAGTCGCTCCTCACCTACGCCCTGGTCGTCGAGGAGGTGGCCCGCGGCTGGATGAGCGTCTCAGGTGTGATCAACACACACTTCATCGTCGCCTACCTCCTGCTCCAGCACGGCTCCCCCGAACAGCGGCGGCGGCTCCTGCCGAAAATGGCGACCGGTGAGGTCCGCGGCGCGTTCTCGCTGAGCGAACCGGGCTGCGGTTCGGACGTGTCCGCCATCACCACCCGGGCCACCCCCGACGGTGACGACTACCTCATCAACGGCCAGAAGATGTGGCTGACGAACGGCGCCCGCGCCGGCCTCGTCGCCACTCTCGTCAAGACCGACGAAGGCGCCGACTCCGTCTACCGGAACATGACGACCTTCCTGCTGGAAAAGGACCCGGGTTTCGGCACCAACGCGGGCATCACGATTCCCGGGAAAATCGACAAGCTTGGTTACAAGGGTGTCGAGACCACCGAGATGGTGCTGGACAACCACCGGGTCCCCGCCTCGTCGATCCTCGGCGGCGTCGACGGCCGTGGCAAGGGCTTCTACCAGATGATGGACGGTGTCGAAGTGGGCCGGGTCAATGTCGCGGCCCGCGCGTGCGGCATCATGATCCGGGCATTCGAGCTGGCGATCGCCTACGCCCAGCAGCGCCGCACCTTCGGCAAGCAGATCGCCGACCACCAGGCGATCGCCTTCAAGCTGGCCGAGATGGCGACGAAGGTCGAGGCCGGCCATCTGATGATGGTGAACGCCGCTCGCAAGAAGGACAGCGGGCAGCGCAACGATGTCGAGGCCGGTATGGCCAAGTATCTTGCCAGCGAATACTGCCACGAGGTGACCACCGATTCCTTCCGCATCCACGGTGGTTACGGCTACTCCAAGGAGTACGAAATCGAGCGGCTTTTCCGGGAAGCGCCGTTCATGCTCATCGGTGAAGGCACCTCTGAGGTGCAGAAGCGCATCATCAGCCGGGCGCTGCTCAAGGAGTACAAGCTCCCGTAGCGGGTGAAGCTGCCGGGCGCGCGAGCACGAATTCTCCGCGCGCCCGGCAGCCCACTACAGGTACTGTTTGGACGGCCCTACCATCGCGCGCACGGTCTTGCCGTCATGGAACTCGCCGATTGCCGTCATGGTCCAGTGCGGTCCACCCTGTTGACGTGCCACCTTGCACATGACCAGGCCGGTGTGCGGTTTTGACTCGGACAGGTCGAAACGGACCAGCTCGGCACCGGTGAAATCGTCGACCAGCCGGCAGAAGGCGTTGCGGACCTCGGTGAAATGCTGGCCCTGAAAACTGTTCACGGTGAAGACCAGCGCCTCGATGCTGGCCGGGAGCGCCGCGAGGTCGACGAAAATGGTCTCGTCGTCGCCCTCGCCGCTGCCGGTGAGGTTGTCCCCGGAATGGCGCACCGCGCCGCGGGCGCCCTTCTTCGACATGAACCACACCTTGTCGACGTCCTTGCCGCGGCCGTCGAACAGGATGCAGGAGGCGTCCAGGTCGATCTGGCGGCCGCGGTGGGCCGGATCCCAGCCCAGGGCCATCCGTACCCGGGTCAGCGGCGCGGCCCCGGTCTTGACCAGCGAGACGCTCTGGCCCTTGTGCAGCGAGACCCGGCCCTTGTCGAGGTTGACGGCCGGCGCACCGGTGACCGGCGGCGGGGACTGCTGCTGGCCGGGCCGCGGCGGCCCCCAGGCCTGCGGCGGCCCCCAGGCCTGCGGCGGCCCCCAGGAGCGCGACTGCTGAGCCGGGGCGGCGGACGACTGTGGCGAGCCTCCCCAGCTCTGGGAGTGCGGTACGGGCGCCGCTGGGGACGACGGCTGCGCGGGCGGCACGTAGAGCTGGGTGGGAGCCTCATCCACCGCCCCCGGCTCATCCACCGTGATCCCGAAATCGGTGGCGATGCCAGCAAGGCCGGAGGCGTAGCCCTGGCCCACCGCCCGCACCTTCCAGGCCCCCTGGCGCCGGTACAACTCGACGAGTATCAATGCCGTCTCAACGGTCAGCCCGACCGGGTCGAAACGGGCAAGCTCCGCTCCCCCCGGATCCCTGACAACGACCTGCAACCGCTCGACCGTGGCGAAGGCCGGCGGGCCGGACCCGTCCAGGCTGCCGGTGATGACAACCTTGTCGATATCGGCGGGTACCTGTGCCAACGCGAACTCAAGCGCGGCGGGCGGAAGAAGGCGGACCCCAGGGCCGGTGGGCTGGTTGAAGAACACGAAGTCGGCGTCCGAGCGGACCTTGCCGCTCGCCGTCACCAGCAGCGCGGCTATGTCCAGCGGAGTCGACGAGATGATCTCCACTCGTACCTCGGTGATGGGCAGCGATGCGTTCGCGCCTTTGCTCAGCACCTGTGCCATGGCGGCCTCCGCGGCTGGATTGCTTGGGGCCTCCAGCCGCACGCAACAGCCGTGACCGCGCGGCCTTTGGAACACCTCGGGGTGGGGCGTTCTTAGAGCGCCCGAGGATAGGACTGTCCGGCTCGCGGCTCCCCGCGTCCCGCCCGGCCGCGTTGTCGTCAGTCGGCGCCCACCACCAGGGCGCCTTCCTCCTCCGCCTTGCCGGACCGGGCGCGGATGAGCCGCTCGCTGATCGAACGCCCTATCCTCGGGCGCTCTCAGCCTATTGGGTTGCTCGCCGCTGGGGCTGCCCTGGGTCGCCAGCACCGCGGCCGGGCCGCCCGGCGGCCCGAGCGCCCGCCGGGCGGACAGCGCGTGCGGCCCGCCCGCGCAGCGGTAACGGCCCCAATCCGGCATCCGGTTCCCCGGCATGCCTGACCGGCATTTCTCATGGACCACATCAGATGATCATAAATGCCATCCGTGACCATATCGGGACCATATTTGGGGCAATTGACGGACTTGCGACCGGCAACATCCGCCCGCGAGCCGAAACTTTACACACGCCCGATCCAAATCATGACTCCAGGTGAGAATACGCGAAGTAACTCACGCCACCCGGGGATAAGGTCTAAGAGCGCCCGGCAATAGGGGTGTGGGTCAAGGAGCGGGGCTGGGGTGCGTGCATCGCGAGGCGGAGGAGGGAGCCACCCTGGTGTTGGGTGGCGACTGACGACAACACGGCGAGGTGCGTGCCCCAGCCCCGCGACGCCGCGTCCCCTATTGCCGGTCGCTCTAAGCCGTCGCTCCGGCGACGAAGACGAGGATGAACATCACGCCGACGATCAATGTGGCCACGATTTGGTTTCGCGCGAAGGGAAGCACCCGGTGACGAACGCCATTGAGGACAACACCACGCTCGACCGCGCCCACCAGCATTTCGTGACCGATGAACCGGCCGGCGGAGGTGTCCGGATCCCGATCCTGAGCTCCTGGCGACGCTGCGAGTCCCTCGGGCTCGTCCCAGACCGTCTCGCGCCTTCCTACCGGTCCGATCTGGACCCGGATGAGCGCATCATCCGAATAGCCGCACCCGTCCTCAATCGGCTGGAAGTCAGCCTTGCAAGGGCCGGCGTGGGCGTGATTCTTACCGACGGCGACGCTACGGTACTGCATCGTCGCGCAACCGGATCCGCGCTGAACCGGCATCTCGACGGGGTGTGCCTCGCCCCGGGCTTCAGCTATGCCGAACACGTCGTCGGTACGAACGGGATCGGCACCGCGCTCGTGGAGCGGAGGCCCTCCTACGTCTCGAGCGTCGAACACTTCGCCGCCCGCCTGCACCCGTACGTCTGCGCGGGTGCGCCGATACGCGATCCGATCAGCGGCCGTATTGAGGGCATCATTGATCTCACCTGCCTGCGCTCCGACGCCGACCCAAAAATGATGACCATGGCCCGCGGAGCGGCCAGCGCGATCGAGCGGCGGATACTGGAACAGTACACGGAGCGGGAGCAAGCCCTCATCCAGGCGCTGCTCCGGGATGGACACCGCACCCGCGCATCCATTGTCCCGGTTGCGGGTGAACCGTACGTTCGGGCGCCCACCGAGGTCATCCTCCGTGCCCCGGCCAACCTCATGATGAGCAGCCGGGACGAACAAATCCTGCGAGAAAAGGCGGCGGAGCTGATTTCCGCCGCGTGCCGGGCCGCCGTGGAGGTGCGTTTGTCCCACGGTCAGCTGGCGGTGCTGGTGTGCCGGCCGGTGACGACCGCCGCCGGTGCCGAAGGGCTCGCCGTCGAGGCCGGTCTTGCCTACAGACCACCGCGGCCGCCGGCCGGCGGGGGTGACACCGCCCCGCCGCCCGCTGACAGTCGCCTGCCGAGGCAGTTTCAGCTGACCAGGAAGGCTGCGTCCGAAGCGGAACTGGCCGCGCCAGAGCCCGCCGGAGCGGAGGCGGCCGAACCCGCTGCCGGCAGCGACAGATGGCTGCTGCTGGTGGGTGAGCCGAGGGTCGGCCAGCTCGCCGTCGCGGCACGGCAACGGCTGGAGCTGCTCTATGAGGCCAGTATGCGCATCGGCAGTACCCTGGACGTGACGCGGACCGCCCAGGAACTGGCGGATGTCGCGGTCCCGCGGTTCGCCGACCATGTCACGGTTGATCTGCCTGACTCGGTCCTGCGCGGGGACGAACCGACCGACATACATGAAGGACTACGCCGCACCGCCATCCACGGCATCACGGCGGGACGCGCGTTCCGCCCGCCGGGCGACCTGCTGAACTACCTTCCGTCGGCCCCCCAGGCCCGCTGCTTCACCACCGGGCATCCCGTTCTCGAGCCGGATCCACACGCCGCGGCCGGGGAGCTGGCCGGGGAGGGCGAGCTGGCCGGGGACCCCGCATGCGGCGGGATCCCCCCCGACCATGGCATCCACTCGCTCATGACAGTCCCGCTGCGCGCCCGCGGCGACACGCTGGGCGTCGCCAGCTTCTACCGCTGCGCGCGGGCCGGCGCCTTCGAGGAGGACGACCTGTCCCTCGCCGAGGAGCTGGTCGCCCGAGCCGCCGTCTGCATTGACAACGCCCGCCGCTACACCCACGAGCATGGGCTCGCGCTCGCCCTCCAGCGCAGCCTCCTCCCCCGGGGGCTGCCTGAACAGCACGCCGTCGAAGTCGCCCACCGCTACCTGCCCGCCCAGTCCGGGGTGGGCGGCGACTGGTTCGACGTCATCACGCTGTCCAGCGCCCGGGTTGCCCTGGTGGTCGGTGACGTTGTCGGCCACGGCCTGCACGCCGCCGCCACCATGGGCCGCCTGCGCACCGCCGTCCAGAACTTCTCCGCCCTGGACCTGCCCGTTGATGAGCTTCTCGCGCATCTCGACGATCTGGTCAACCGGCTGGACGAGGAGGAAAGCACCGAGCCGGGCGGGCACGGGCTGATCGGGGCAACCTGCCTGTACGCGGTCTACGACCCGGTCTCCAGGCGCTGCACCATGGCGCGCGCCGGACACCCGATGCCCGCGCTCATCCACCCCGACGGCACCGTGGAGTTCCTCGATCTGCCTGCCGGGCCGCCGCTCGGGCTTGGCGGGCTGCCCTTTGAAACAGCCGAGTTCGAGGTGTCCCCCGGCAGCCAGCTCGTCCTGTACACCGACGGGCTCATCGAGGACCGGCACCGTGACATCGACGCCGGTCTTGAGCAGCTCCGACGCCTGCTGGCCCATCCCGACCGGCCGCCGGAACAGACCTGCCAGGCGCTGGCGGCGGCCATGCTGCCGGCCCATCCAGGCGACGACGTCGCGCTGCTGGTGGCTCGGACCCATGCGCTGGACGCGGAACGCCACGCCAGCTGGGAGCTGCCCGCCGACCCGACAGTCGTCTCCAGCATGCGCGCCGCGGTCACCCGGAAACTGGCCGACTGGGGCCTGGACGACATCGCCTTCACCACCGAGCTGGTCGCCAGTGAACTGATCACCAACGCGATCCGGCACGCGACCGGCCCCATCCAGGTCCGCCTGCTCCACGACCACGCACTGATCTGCGAGGTATCCGACACCAGCAGCACATCCCCCCGGCTGCGCCGCGCCAGCAGCACCGACGAGGGCGGGCGCGGCCTGTTCCTGATCGCTCAGCTCACCCGGCGGTGGGGAGTCCGCTACACGTCCAACGGCAAGGTCATCTGGACTGAGCAATCGCTTCCGAAACCATCGACCACAGATGATCATTCGGAGTCTGCGCGCCCAAGCCACGTTTGCTGATCCCACGAAGCCGATCCCACGAAACTCCGGAGATCCTTCCTGCCAACTGGCCCCGTCAGCGGGTGGCGGTGCCCGTTGGCGGAGCCGGTCGGCTGCCAACGGGTTCAGCGGGCCCGTAAGGTCGATCCCGTGGACGGCTTGGCAAATCTGGATGGCCTGGGCGGTTTGGACGGCTCAGAGGTGCTCAGGCGGGTGGAGACCCACCTGATCCGGGAACTCGGGCCTGAGACCGGACGCGCGGAGATCACGTTTCTCGGTGCCGAGCCCATCGAGGTCCTGCGCTTCGGCCACCCCGCGCGGGGAATCGTCCGCTACGCGACCCTCGGGATGTCCCGCTCCCCCATGGGCAATCCGGCGGCCTCGATGCTCGACCCGGCCGGACCACGCGCCGAGCTGCTGCTTTCCCTGAAGGACCAGCGTGACAGCGTCGCCCGGCGGCTCGCCCTGCTGGCGGCGATCCCCGCTGTCGAAGGCGTCCCGGTCGTTGCCGGCGCCGGCCTCGACCTCGGTGAACCGTTATGGGACGGCGCGCGCTTCACCGCCGTCCTCGTCGCCGAACCTGGTGGGCTCATCCCGGACCTGGCGCTGATGGGCCCGGCCGGCTCGCCGGCAGCGCCGGCAGCGCCGGCGCCGGTGTGCTTCCTGCCGGTGCTGCCGATGACCCCGCAGGAGTCGGCGTTCAAGCGGGTGCATGGAGCGGCCGAGCTCCAGCGGCGATGGCTGGCCGCTGGAACCGACCTGCGGGACCCCACCCGCCCGCAGCTACACCTCGCCGCCGGGGATCGTTAGCGTGTCGCGGGTCCCACGGTGCGGGCAGCAGACGATCAGGAGCCGGTACCGATGTCGGCAAGATCCTTGACGACCGGCACACAGGCGCGTTCGATCCAGGCGTCCGCCGGCTCGCCGCCGGGCGGTGTCACGATCACCGCGTCCACGCCGATCCGGGCGTGCTGCTCCATCTCAGCCAGGAACGCGCTCGGCTCACCCCGGGTCAACGCGTCACCGCGGTAGAGAATCGTCTTGGTGATCTCGGCGTAGTCGCGGCCGGCCCGGTCGCAGTGCGCCTTCAACACGTCGAGTTTGTGCGCGACCTCGTCCACCGAGGGCGCGAACAGGTTGCAGGCATCCGCGTAGGTGGCGACCAGCCGCAGCGTCTTCTTCTCCCCGCTCCCCCCGATCAGGATGGGCAGCCGTGGCCGGCTGATCGGCGCGGGAACGCAGAGCGTCTCAGCGAGCTGGTAGTGCCGGCCCTCGAACGGGCCGTTGTCGTCGCTCCACATCTGCCGGCAGATCCGCAGCGTCTCCTCCAGCCGCTCGAACCGCTCGGCTATTGGCGGGAACGGTACGCCCAGGCCGTAGTGCTCGCGGTCGTACCAGGCGGTGCCTATCCCGAGCTCCGCCCGCCCGCCCGAGAGCACGTCCAGCGTTGTGACGATCTTCGCCAGCAGCCCCGGATGCCGGTAGGTCGCGCCGGTGACCAGGAGGCCGAGGCGCAGCCTCGAGGTGTGGGCGGCCAGGAACCCCAGCGTCGTGTAGCCCTCCAGCATCGGCTCGTCCGCGGGGAACATCGCCTCCATCTGGAAGTAGTGGTCCATCACGCTGAGACGGGCCACCCCCGCGTCATCGGCGATCCGGGCCGCGCGCCCCAGGACCGGCGCGATCGCCTCGGTCCCACCCGGCCAGGTGAACCGCACCACGTGCACACCGAGCTGCATCGCACACTCCTCCGTGTCCAGGCGTCCCGCACATCATCCAGGCGTCCCGCGCATCCACAACATCCCGCCGGTCCGGTGAACCGAACCGTTACCGTGCCTATCCTGACCGAAAAAGCCAGACCGGTCACGGTCAGCTGGACCGGGAGTGCCGCCGAGCGGAGAACCGATCACTCCCTGGTCGCGCAACCGAGCGCAAAACCGGCGGATGCGCGACCGACCTGGAAGGATCGACGGCGAGTCCA